>JAABTR010000096.1 GCA_011389755.1 Deltaproteobacteria bacterium
GATGATCTTGTGGGTGTAGGAGTCATCCGCCTTGGCTGCCGCGGCCACGCTGCCGTCGATGGACAGCTCGATGTTCACCTCGGGCAGATCGAGGTGGATCATGCCGTCGCGGCGTCTGCGGGACTCGATGCTCCGCGCGAGGGTGTCCATGTCCCGCAAAAGCGCGATGATCTTTTCGTCTATGTCGGCCGCGCCCCCGTCGATGAGCTCCTGGGCCTGAATATAGGTCAGCCGTTTTGACGATTTTATGACCGACTCGGAGAAACGCGTGGCTCTGACCTGTCCGGATTTGTCGTAGGCTATGAAGGCGCTCAAGGTGGGCCTGATTACCCCCTCTTGCAAGGAGCAGACGCCGTTCGACAGCTCCTGGGGCAGCATCGGCAAGACGCGGTGGGGAAAGTAGACGCTCGTGCCTCGCTCCCGCGCGTGCTCGTCGATGGGGGTGCCGGGCCTCACGTAAAATGAGACGTCCGCGATGTGCACTCCCAGCTCAAAGCCGTCTTTTTGTCGCTCGATGGAGATGGCGTCGTCGAAGTCCCGGGCGTCAGGAGGATCGATCGTGACGATCGTCCGCCGTGTGAGGTCCTCTCGATCTTCGAGGTCGATGGGCACGGACGCCGCTTGGGATGCAAGCTCGATCACCTTTTTCGGGAAGCTCTCCACAAGGCCGTACTTGTAGATCATGCTTCGGGTCTCGGCGGCCAGATCCCCGGCGGTGCCGAGCTCATGCTCGATCTCGACGTAGGGGATCCCCTGAGGGTCGCAGCGGTCGAAGACATTCGCGACGACCTTGCTGCCCAGCTCCGCCCCGGTCTTTTTGGCCGGATCCACGATGTAGATGTCCACCGGGTTGCGGCCGTCGGGGCGGACGAGCCAGTCCGCTCCATTCGTCTCCAGGGTGCCGACGATGGTCCGAGGGGCCGGCTTTGCGATCTCGAGCACGTGAGCCCGCACGTCGCCCCCCTTGCGGCCCTTGCCCTGAAAAGACACCTTGATCTCGACGATGTCGCCCGTTCGGGCGCCCAGGTTGTGTTTGCGGGGGACCATCACCTCCCGGGGGAGGTCGATGTCCTCCGGGTACGCGATGCCCCATCCTTCGGGGTGGCTCAGATACTTGGCGCGGTACTTCTTTTGCGTCAGCTGCGCGAGATTCTTGTCTTTGTTTTTTGTCATGGCTGCTGGTTAGTCTGGACATCTGGCCGATTTTGTAAAGCCGATTGTGACTCTTGTTTACTTCAAGAGTTGGTTGACGATGTTCATGCACGTCGTGGTATGCTTCCTCAGCATGAAGACAACTGGAGGCTGACCATGAAGTGTGCGTTCAAGTGTGCGTTGGCGTTTGCCCTGGCTTCGCTCGCGGGTTGTGCGGAGTCGATGGACGGTTACCGGACCGACCTGGGAACCGAAACAAAAGATGACAGCAGCGATGACGGCCAGACCGGAAAAGATACCAGCACGGTCGATGGGAGCACCGACGACGCGACAGGCACGGTCGACGATCCGTCGACGAACCCCGGAGGGGAGGACACCCTCGCGTGTCCGAGCGACGACGACCCGTGCTGCCAAGACGGCCGGATTCTGCCCGACACCGCGATCTGCGATCCGCAAGCCGACGTGCAGTACTCCTGCCAGGGGGACAGCGCGTGCGGAAGCGCAATCTACGCCCGCTACAAAACCCGCTACTGCTCCGGCGCCAACTGGGTCTGCACCGGAGAAAAGGGCGCGTGGGGCGAGTGGGAAGAGCACCAAGCCTGCGAATCGGCCCAGCGCTGCCAAGAGCTCGCCGAGCCCGAGGAAGAGGGCGGCGGTGTCGGCAGGGAGAGTGAGATCGCCTGTGTCCCGGATGTGGAGAGCTGCCCGGTGGACTTCGCACAGACTGTCTGCTTCAACGACGGCTGGGTGATGGATGATTGGCCCACCGAGGACGAGGTGCCCGCTGTGCTTCCGTCCATGACGGTGTCCGCGGATCTCAGCGGGCTGGGCGTCGGAGAGGTCGTGGAGATGGAGCTGTACGTGACCAATCGCAACGCTCTGGCGACGTCATTCGGAGCCGTCACTTTCTTCGACATCGAGGCGACCATCACCCACGATGGCATCACGGTCCCCTTTTACAACGGGTACGACTCCAACCTCATCTTCCCCTTAGAGAATGGCTACAGCTTTCAAAAAAATTGGGTCTTGCCCCACTTTTGGGGCAGCGACATGGCGGGCAGGTGGACGCTCAAGTTCACCGACCGGGCTTACTCGGCGCCGTTTAGAAAATTCAAGCTCAACAAGTGGTGTCTGCGGTTCAGGGACCCGGACGTGTCCGAGAAAAAGACGACCATGGAGGCGAAAAGACTCCTCGCCGGGATCAAGCGCGATCTGACCTTCGGGACGACCAAGGTGGAGCTGCAATCCGATGACATCGTCCAGGTCGGCACACAAAACCCCAAACTCTGCCTGGCGCTGGCGCACGCCGACCCGACCGACGTGGCCGTCTCCTTGGTGGCGGCGAACGGTTCGGTCTACGAGGTCAAGCTCAAAGACAGCGAGGTCATCCCCGAGGAGGTCGAGCTCCTCGGGCTGGAGGGCGAATGGCTGACAGGGCGCTACCAGCTCGCCATAACGAGCGAGAGCTACGCCATGGAGAACCAAATCTTGGGATTCTCCATAAACTACGGCGTGGCGTGCAATTTGCCGGACGTACCGCAGCCCGACACCGATCCCGACTCTGAGAGCGACACCGGGTCGGACTCCGAACCCGACACCGGGAGTGACTCCGAATCCCAGTCAGACACAGGCTCCGAAAGCGAGCAAGACACAGGCTCCCAGTCGGACTCCGGCTCCCAGAGCGAGCAAGACACAGACTCCCAGTTGGACTCCGGCTCCCAGAGCGAGCAAGACACAGACTCCCAGTCGGACTCCGGCCTCTAGAGATCCGAATCTCCGGCCGATCACTCTTCAGTCAAAGAAGTAGCTGCCCTGTTCGTAGGACCGGGCCCACCCCACAAAGCCATCCTCTTTGGGATTGAACTTGTTTTTTATCGGGTCGGGCAGGTGGTACAAGATGGTCCTCGCCTTGTGCGTGGCCGCGAGCCCTGTGAGCTCTTCGTAGGACGCGTGCACGCCGCCGGTGTAATCCTGACAGTCGTGGAAGATCGCCTCGGCCTTGGAGCCGAAGACATCGATGAGCTCGCGATCGAACATCGTATCTCCCGAAACCAAGACCCGATCATCGATGAGAACTCCGAGGGAGTAAAACGCCGACTGCCACGACGCCGAAGAATCGGGGATGTGGTTGGTGCGCATGAGCTTGAGGTCGATAGCCGACTCGCCGCTGCCCACGACGATGTGATAGACCGGCCTGCCGTAGCCGGTCAGGTAACCTCCGTGGACGATGTTCACGTAGTCAGAAAGCGCGAGCCTGCGCCCCGGTTGGGTCTCCTCGGAATGCTCGAGGCCACCGCGCAAGGAGCTGTCCCACAGGATGTGGGCATAGTCCGCGGTGGTGAGCAGGTTGGGCTTGTACTCGCCTCGGGCGCATTTTTTGACGAAAGGAGCCGCGTACCGGGCCATCAGGCACCACTCTTCGATGCCGCCGATGTGATCGGCGTGGGAGTGGGTCACGAGCAGATTCTCGATATCGAGCGTGCTCAAACCTGCTCTGTTCAGGGCGACCGAGGCTTTCGACCCGTAGTCGATGAGGACGTGGTTGGGACCCTTGATCACGAACAGGTTGCTTTGAAACATGGTCGTGGCAAAAGCCGAGCCCACACCGAGGAAGCTCAGCTGGAGGTGACCGTCGTTGGCCAGGGCGATTCCGCCGCCTTTGTTGGGGCGAAACCAGGGGTTGGTTTCTTTCACTTTCAACCCTTTCGTCAGAGGGTGCGCCTCGCGTGGGTTGTGGTTTGCTCATTCGCCCACAGGCGGCATCGATCTAAATCTATGAGCCGTTCGGGCCGCGAGCAAATCCGGGATTAGAAAAATTGGAATATCGGGCGACGCCTCGCGCTTTGCTCTCACACCGCGCTTCGTGTAACAACTCGAGACATGTCCAAAGAATCCAGCGCCCCTCAAAAGCCGCCGTCGCTCATAATCTCGCTCGTGCCCGTTGCTTTTTTGGTCGGAGCCTTGTGGCTCTCGGTCGTTCACTACGCCGAGCTCGGTCTGACGACGCACGTCCCGCTCATCCTGGGCGCCGTGGTCGCCGCGGTGCTCGCGGTGTCACAGGGCCGGCCGTGGCGCGAGATCGAGCAGGGGATGGTCCAGGGGATATCTCTGGCCCTCGGATCGATCCTCATCCTGCTCATCATCGGGGTGCTCGTGGGGACCTGGATTCAGGCCGGGATCGTCCCGGCGATGATCGCCTACGGGCTGGATCTCTTGTCGCCTCCCGTCTTTTTGGCGGCGGCCACGGTGATCTGCGCGCTGGTCTCGTTGGCCACCGGCTCTTCGTGGTCGACAGCGGCCACCGTGGGAATCGCCCTCATCGGGGTGGGCGAAGGCCTCGGCATACCGCGTCCTATGGTCGCCGGGGCCATCATCTCCGGCTCCTACTTCGGCGACAAGATGTCTCCTCTGTCCGACACCACCAATCTGGCGCCCGCCATGGTGGGCGCGCAGCTCTTCGACCATGTGCGCCACATGATGTACACCACCGGCCCGAGCCTCATCATCGCGCTGGTGATCTTTTCTTTTTTGGGCATGGGACGCCAAGGAGAGCTGGATGTCGCCCAGGTGGGCGCTCTCAAAGAGGTGATCTCCTCATCCTACACCATCCATCCTCTGCTTTTGATACCGCCTGTCTTGGTCATCTTGATGGTGATCTTCCGGATCCCGGCGCTGCCGGCGATCCTCGGAGGCTGTTTTCTCGGCGCCGCGGTCGCGTGGTCGGTTCAAGGAAAAGGCCTCGGCGAGATCCTCGCGGTGGCCTACAGCGGAGTGACCCTGCAGTCCGGCAACGCGCTGGTGGATGATCTCTTGTCCCGCGGCGGCCTCAGCTCCATGTTCTCGACCGTGACGCTCATCCTGTGCGCCTTGGCGTTCGGAGGGGTGATGGAGAAAGCCGGCATGCTCGAGACCATCGCCGGGGCGATCTTGTCTCTGGCGCGAGGAGTCGGCGGGCTGGTCACCGCCACCGTGGCGACCTGTCTGGGGATGAACATCATCGCCTCGGATCAGTACCTCGCCATCGTGGTGCCTGGGCGCATGTACAAAAGCGCGTTCGCCGCAAAAAATCTCGCCCCCAAAAATCTCTCCCGCGTCCTCGAGGATTCGGGCACGTTGACCTCGGTGCTCATCCCTTGGAACACCTGCGGCGCCTTCATGATAGCCACCTTGGGCCTGGAGCCTTGGGTCTATGTGCCGTTTTGCTTCCTCAATATCTTCAACCCCCTGATCTCGATCTTCTACGGGTTCACCGGCATCACCATGCACAAGCTGGACGACCCCGGCGCCCCTTCCTTGGAGGCCGCAGCCGAGCCAACCGCTTGACTCAGCGGCCGCCAGCGTCGCCCCGCCCCTCGACGTCCATGAGCGCCAGGTGGGCCGCCCGCATCCACCGAGGCGTGTTTCGGATGATGGGCCGCACAGCGGGGTGCGTCTCCAGTCGGCTCGACAAAAAACGGCGGGCCTGGGCACGCGGCACGCCGTCGGAGCACGAAAAGGGCCAGTAGAGACGCAGCTCATCATCTCCGGGGAAATCGCCCAAGGTGACGTCGAACTCCGCGCGCCGCTCGGTCAGCTCACAAAAGCGCGGCAGGTTGAACAGCGACAGATTCAAAAAATCGACGTCTCGCGACGAAGACTCGAGGAGCTCCAACGTGGCGAGCCGATCTCGGTCGGTTTCGCCGGGCAAGCCGAAGAGGAGGTACACGTAGTTTCGGATCCCCGCCTCGGCGCTGGCCCGCAGGACCTGCCGCATGGCAGCCGGCTCGAGCCCCTTGTCGAAACGGGATAAAAGGTTCCCCGATCCGCTCTCGACCCCAAGCTGCAGCATCAGGGCACCGGCCCGGGCCGCGGCGCTCAAAAGATCTCCCTCGATCAACTTGGGCGTCGGCCTGGCAAACCCATAGAAGTTGACGTCGTAGCCTCCGGCGACCTCGCAAAACGCCCGCAGCCTGGCAGGCGGCACGGCCGAATCTATGAGATGGAAAAGCGGTCTCGAGTCCAACACGTCCTGCGGTATCGACTCGAAGAAACGGGCGACGGTCCCTTGTGCCAGGGAAAAAAAGCCCATCTTTCGGTCCGGACAAAAAAGGCAGCGGCTCCAGTAGCACCCGACGGAAAGGGGGAAGGGGATGACAGATCGGCCGGTCAGGTACGGCCGCGAGCCCAAAAGACGGGGCCAGGTCAGCCGCTCGACCAGCTTTTCATCGCCCAGATTTTGACCGAGCAGGGACAATCCATCGCCGACCACCACGTTCCCGAGCAGATCGACCAAGGAGCCCAGGCCAAAGCCGGTGAGCGCGAGGCTCGAGGGCAGAGATCCCCCGACGACGAACGGGACCCCCCTTCGCTCGAGAAAACGCACCAGATCCAGAGTCGCGGGCAGCTGCGACAGATAGGCGAGGGAGACGAGGACCCGGCGGGGGCGGTGAACGTCGAGCGCCTCTTGGAGAGCTTCGGACCACAGGCTGCGAAACGGGCTGGGATCTTGGGCCATCTTCTCGGCGAGGGCCCGGGGATCGTGGACGCGGACCGGGGGAGCGATGTCCATGAGCGACAGCCGCCATTCGGGGTAGACCTGACTGAAGCCGGCGAGCTTCTTGTGCAGCACCCCGGTGGCCGACCGGTGGGACATCGGCGCGTAGCTTTTTGAATCTACCAGGTGGCGCAGGGCCGATGAGGCGCAGGGGCCGGGGATCTGCTCGGACTCGAGCGCGCGCCAGAAGAACTCCAAAGACAGATCCAAGAGCCCCGTCTCATACCCGCGGGCGCTGAGCCCGGCGGCCAGAGTAAACGCTCCGGAGGCGGGCTCTGACGGCGGACAGACAGGGGGAGTGACGATGAGAAAATCCATTGGCGCGCCTCTCAGGCCCCAAAAAAGGTCACGACAGCCCGTGAGGGTCTCCGTGCAGGCCATAGCAAGCAATCATATCGTATCGACACAAACGCTCCCGTTATCATCCTTCGCGATCCTAGACGTTCGCGACGGAAACGCTTATACATGAGCCACGACCGAGAGAAAACAAGAGCGCGAGAGCGCAGACGGAACGAGGATATGGGTTCATTTGGACAGCTTATGATATGTGTGGCCGCGGTGCTCTCGGCAGCGGGAGCGGCTTCGGCGCTCGCCGGTGTCAGCGACGATAGGAAACTAAAGGCGGGCCGGCTCCTTCTCTACGGGGCCGCCGCGGCGATAACGGTCTCGATGGCCGCGCTGATATTTTCCCTCGTTACATTCGATTTTCGACTCTCGTACGTGCGCGATTATGCGGATCGCACCATGAGCATCGGCTACCTCATCACCGCGCTCTGGGGCGGCCAAGAGGGCTCCTTGCTCGTCTGGGCGGCGCTGCAGACATGGTTCACCGCGGGGGTCGCCGCCTGGGGTGGCCAAAAAGTCCGCGCGCTTCTGCCCACGGCGCTGGGATTCCTCGGCGCGCTGCAGCTGGTTTTTTTGGTGCTGGTCTTGTTCCACTCCGATCCGTTCGAGCCGCTGGGGACACTCGCTGCGAGCGGCATCGGCATGAACCCGCTTTTGCGCAACTTTTTCATGGTGCTGCACCCGCCGACCCTCTACATCGGGTTCGTCGGTTTCTCGGTCCCCCTGGCCTTTGCGCTCGCCTCGCTCGCGCAGAAGCAGCTGCGGGACGAGTGGCTCACACAAACGCGCGTCTGGACACTCGTCGCCTGGGGCTTTTTGTCCGTCGGCAACATCTTGGGCATGGTCTGGGCCTATGAGGAGCTGGGCTGGGGCGGCTACTGGGGGTGGGATCCGGTGGAGAACGCGTCCTTCATGCCTTGGCTGACCGGCACGGCGCTGCTCCACTCGGCTATCATGCAAAAACGCCGCGGGATCTTTCGCAAGTGGAGCGTGATCCTCGCGCTGGTGACCTTCGCGCTCATCGTCTTTGGGACCTTCATCACCCGCTCGGGGATCATCGAGTCGGTGCACGCCTTTGCGGGCGCCACGGTGGGGCCTTACCTGCTGGCGCTCATCGCCGTGGTGGCGGTCATGGCTTTGACAGGGCTCTTTTTGCGATGGGAAATGCTCGCTCCCGACAAGAAAATCGACGGCGTGTGGTCCAAAGAGGCGATGTTCGCGGCCACCGCCTGGATGCTCTCGTTCATGGCCCTCTTCGTCTGGCTCGCGACCATGGCGCCGTTCTTCGCCGAGGTCTTCAAAGGGGAGAAGATCGCGGTGACCCCCGCGTTCTACAACACCTGGATGGTGCCTCTGGGGCTGGCGCTGCTTGTGCTCATCGGCGTGTGCACAGGCCTTTGGGGACGCAAAAAGGGCGCCAGCACCGGGCTCGGTTACGCGCTGGTGGTAGGCTCCGTGGCTGCGAGCCTGTCCGCGATGGGCGGCGCCCTCCGAGGAGATGTTGAGGGACTCGGGCGCTACAGCGCCGTGATCGCCGTGGGGATCATCGCCATGACGGCCGCAACAGTGCTGTGGCGTCTCTTCGACGTGATGGCGAGGCCAGTCAAGGCGGACGCCCCGGTGCGGGCCAGGCGCCGCAGCTTCGCGGCCCAGCTCATCCACGTCTCGGTCATCGTCATGTTCGTCGGCTTTACGGGCTCGGCCTTCACAGTGGAGCACAGCGCCTCCATGAGGCCCGGAGAGTTCTTGAAGATCGGCGACTACGACGTGCGCCTGCTCGGCCTCAGGGAGACCCAGGATGCCGAAAAAACATCTATCTACGCAGACTTAGAAGTGCGCCGAGGCTTGGATTTCCTAGGGGTCGAGTCG
>JAABTR010000097.1 GCA_011389755.1 Deltaproteobacteria bacterium
CCTGCGCGCGACATCTACCACTCGCACCCGGGCCAACCCACGAGCGAAGTCGCCATCGACACCGGATTGGCCGAAGATCTCTTTCTCGTCCTCGGGGAGGGCGATCCGCGGACGGGCAGGGCGGTGATCCGAGCCGTGGTCAACCCCCTGGTGATGTGGGTCTGGATAGGCGGCGCGCTCATGGTCCTTGGAACCCTGCTGGCCGCGCTGCCGCACGGCTGGGTGGGCCGGGTGATGGAGGTCATCGGGCAGCACCGAACGGCGGCCTTCACCAAGGGCCGGGCGGTGACGACCGCCTTCGCGCTGGGCGTCGCCTTGTCGATCTGGCTCGACCTGCTCATCGGTCTTCTCGTCATCATGGCGACGTGTGTCTTGCTCACCGTCGCCGCTTTCGGCAGCGCTCTTTACGGATTCTCGGGAAAGAAATGAACACATTCACGCAAAAACGAGGTTTATCTTCGCTCGGTTTCGCGGCCTCGCTTCTGGCTCTGGGATCGTCTCTCGCTCAATCCACCGATGATGTCGACACGTCCACCGATGATGTCGACACGACGACCGCGAGCCCCGAGCCCGAACAAGCGCCCCCCCAAGACGCAGGGCTCCCTTCGGCCGTCATCCAGGTTCAAAAAACCGGTGGAGGGCCCGCGAGCAACGTCGCGGTGTTCGCCGGCATCCTCATGGGGCGGGCGCAAGCGCCGATGAAGACCCTCACCGCGGTCACCGACGAAGAGGGCACCGCCCGCTTCGAGGGGCTGCCTGCGGGCCCCGGCGTCCAGGTGTCGTTTTGGTTCGAGCTCGGGGGCCTGCCGGTCGCGCGCTCTCACCCCATGGAGCTGACCCCCGGCCAGACGCTGCGGATGGACATGAGGCTGCCGCGGATGACCTCAGACCCGAAAGACGTGGTCATCGACCATGTGCGGGTGGTGCTCAGCCGCGCCGGAGCGCTTTTCGAGGTCCTCGAGGTCTTCCACCTCACGTGCCGAAACGACTGCGTCTACTACGACCCTCGAAGGGGCTACCCCATACCGCTGCCCAAAGACGCCCTCGCGCCGCGCCCCATGGGCGAAGACGACGCAGGCGTCCGCGTGGACGACGGGACCGTCGCCGTGGTCGAGCCGATCGCCAAGCCGGCGACCACCGCGTCGTTTGTCTTCAACCTGCCCATCGAAAATGACGCGGTGACCCTGCGCCAGAGGCTCCCGTCCAGCGTTCAGAGCGCTCAAGCGATCTCCACCTGGGTCGACGAGAAGCGATCCTCTCTCGAGGGGACAGGATTCTCCGAGGCCCAGATCACCGAGACCAACCGGGGGCTCGCCGCCTGGTCGATCGTGGCGCGAAATCTCGACGGGGCGGCTGTCGATATCACCTTGAGCGGGGTTTACAAAGGTCCCGCCGAGCTGAGACGCAACGTGACCTTGGTCTTGTCCGTCTTTCTGCTCGCGCTGGGAGCCGCGGCGTGGCTCCGGGCCCTGCGCCGCGGAGCCGAAGAAGAGACCAAGGGAGCCTGAATGTCGGCCGACACGGTTTCCATAAGCAGCATCGAGCTTCGCCGGGTGACCAAGATATTCGGTGCGGTCAGAGCCCTCGCCGGCGTGAACCTGCGCTTCGAGCCCGGGACGGTCACCGCGGTCATGGGACCAAACGGCGCTGGCAAGTCCACCTTGCTCGGCCTTTTGTCCCTCAATGTCCGCCCCACAAAGGGGCGCCTGTACGTCAACGGCAAAGACTCCACCCAAGGCAGGACGGCTCTTCGGGGCCGCATTGGGCTCTTGTCCCATCAAGCCCTCGTCTACCCCGATCTGACCGCCCGGGAGAACCTGCGCTTTTTCGCCGGGCTGAGCGGAGATCCCCACGCCATAAGCCGCATCGACCCGATCATCGAGCAGCTCGCCATGGGCGGATACTCAGACGATCGCCCGACCCGCGTGCTCTCCCGAGGGCAGCTCCAGCGCACGGCGCTCGCGCGGGCGCTTCTGAGCGAGCCGGATCTGCTGCTCCTCGACGAACCCGCGGCAGGGCTCGACTCTGTGGCCATCCGACTCATCCGCGAGGCCGTAAAGGCAGTAAAGCAGCGCAAGGGCACGGCGATCTTGGTGACCCACGAGCCCGAAGTGGCAGCGGCGGTGGCCGATCGCGCGGTCATGATAGCGGGCGGAAAGGTGTGCCGGGACGAGCGCGCCCCCGGCGACGTGGGCGCGTGGCGAGACCTCTACGTCGAGACCGTCGAAGGAGGGCCGCGGTGAGTTTCGTGCGAACGACCCTGGAAGTTTTCTTAAAGGACCTGCGGATCGAGCTGCGATCCCGCGAGATCGTCTTATCCACAGCTCTGTTCGCCTTGCTGGTGGTCCTCTTGTCGGCCTTCGCCTTCGATCTCAACACCATCTCTCCAAAGGTCGCGGGGCCCGGTGTCTTGTGGATCGCCATCGCCTTCGCCGGCATCTTGGCCCTGAGCCGCTCCTTTGAGCGAGAAAAAGACTTCGGCGTCTGGAACGGCCTGATGATGACTCCGGCCCCGAGAGCGGCGATTTACCTGGGCAAGGTGCTCGGGACCACGCTTTTTCTCACGCTCATCGAGGTTTTCTTGCTGGTGGCGGTCGACCTCTTTTTCCATACGGAGCTTTTGATCCATATCCGGTGGATCTTGCCGATCCTCCTGCTTGGAACCATCGGTTATGCCGCCGTCGGCACTTTGTTTGCGTCGATGAGTGTCCGCACCCGCCTCAAGGACCTGCTCCTCGGCACAATCTTGTATCCCCTCGTCTCGCCGGTGCTCATCATGGCGGTCAAGGCGACATCTTCGGTGCTCGAGCACGGCAACGCGGCCGAGGCGATGGGTTACATGGAGTTTTTGGTGGTCCTCGACGCCATCTTCGT
>JAABTR010000098.1 GCA_011389755.1 Deltaproteobacteria bacterium
CTCGGTGCTCGAGCACGGCAACGCGGCCGAGGCGATGGGTTACATGGAGTTTTTGGTGGTCCTCGACGCCATCTTCGTGGTCGGCGGCCTCTGGCTGTTCGGCCCCCTCATGGAGGACTAGAATGACGATGACTGACGACATTGAAAAACATCCACTCGCAAAGAGATTCAACCGCCTCACTCCGGACCAGGTCCTCCACGCCGTCGAAGAGCTCGGCAAACGGTGCACGGGGCGATTCATTATTTTGAACAGCTACGAAAACCGGGTCTACCAGCTCGAGATGGAGGACGACAGCTGGGTCGTGGGTAAATTCTACAGGCCCGGACGCTGGTCCCAAGACACCATCCGCGCCGAACACGATTTTGTCCAGGAGCTCGCGGACGACGAGGTGCCGGCGGTTTGCCCCCTCACGCTCGCTTCGGGCGAGACGATCGGCGAGGTGGACGGCATCCTGTTCGCCCTCTTCCCGAGGGTGGGCGGCAGAAACCCAGAGGAGTTCGACGACGAGCAGCTGGCCATCGTCGGGAGGCTGGTGGCGCGCATGCACAACATCGGCGCCCGCAAAGATGCGCCCCACCGCATGCGGCTCGACGCTGTCACCTACGGCTGGAACAACCTGAGCTACCTCATGGAGAACGACCTGGTCCCCGAAGAGGCCCGGCCCAACTACGAAGCCACCGCGCGGCTCTTGATCCAGCGCATCGAGCCGTTGTTCGGCGAGGTGCCGTATCACCGAATCCACGGAGACTGCCACCTGGGCAACCTCTTGTGGACGACCCAGTCGCCCAAGTTCCTCGACTTCGACGACATGGTGGTGGGGCCGGCGGCCCAGGATATCTGGATGCTGGTCCCGAGCTTCGACAGCGAAGGGCAGCGCCAGCGGCAGGTCTTGCTGGAGGCTTACAGGCAGTTTCGTCACTTCGACGACAGCTGGATAAAGCTCATCGAGCCTCTGCGCGCGCTGCGATACATCCACTACTCGACCTGGGTCGCCAGGCGCTGGGAGGACCCCACGTTCCAAAGGACCTTCACCCACTTCGGTTCGGTCCAGTACTGGCAAAACGAGACCCAAGATCTGCGAGAGCAGATGGTGCGCATCGAAGAGGCGCTCGATGCCGGGGTGTATTGACCGGGACTAAAAGCCGCGGCGACGGCGTTTGCGACAAAAAAGGATGAAACGACCGGGGCGGACATTGTCTCCAAAGAGATCGATATGACCAAAATCCTCCATTTCGTGCTCGTGGCGAGCGTGGCTTTCTCGGTGCTGACCCTGATGCACTACTACATCTGGAACCAGCTGGTGAAAAGCACCAACCTGCCCCAGCCCTGGCGGCGCCTGGCCACGGCGGGGATCCTCTCTTTGAGTCTGAGCCTGCCGGCCGTCATCTTCATTGATCGGCTCTCGTCTTCCAGGCTGCCGCCGGCGGTTTTTTACGCGCCGTACATCTGGATGGGGACGCTCTTCTTCTTGTTCCTCATGCTGCTCGTCCCACAACTGTTTCGCGGGCCCCTCCGGCTTTACCGCAAGCACCGCAAAATCGAAATCGATCCCGGCAGGAGGATGTTTTTGTCTCGCTCCTTAGCCGGGCTCGCCACGGTCTCCACCGTGGGGCTCTCCGCCTTGTCCGTGAATGCGGCTATGGGCCCGGCCTCCGTCAAAAACGTGCGCGTGACGCTAAATCGCTGGCCCGCGCTCTTAAAAGGCTACCGCATCGTCCAGATCACCGACCTGCACATCGGCCTGACCCTCGATGGAGAGTTCGTCAGGAGCGTCGTCGAGAGGGTCAACAAGCAAAAACCCGACCTCGTGGCCATCACAGGGGATCTGGTGGACGGCACCCCGGAGCAGCTGAAAGGAGAGCTCCTCGCGCTCGCAGATCTGGACGCACCCGACGGGGTCTACTTCGTAACAGGCAACCACGAGTACTACTCGGGGGTGGAGGCGTGGATGCCCGTGCTGCGCGACATGGGGATACGGGTCTTGCGCAACGAACGGGTCACCCTGGGGCCACAAGGCGCGCGGTGGGATCTCATGGGGGTCGACGACTACAACGCCGCGGGCATGGCTCCCGGCCATGGCTCGGACGTGGCCTCGGCGGTCGAGGGGCAAAACAAAGACCACGAGAGCATCCTCTTGGCTCACCAGCCGCGCTCCATCTTCGATGCGGCCGACCGAGACATCGGGCTCGTGCTCAGCGGCCACACCCACGGCGGCCAGATCTGGCCCTGGAATCACCTGGTCTACCTGCAACAGCCCTATCTCAAAGGGCTGCACCTTCACGGGCCCCGAACGCAGATCTACATCAGCGAGGGGACAGGTTACTGGGGGCCGCCCATGCGATTGGGGACCAGCCAGGAGATCACGGTTATCGAAATCCACCCAAAAGCCGACTCTTGAGCGCTTGTTTTTTTTGGGACCGGGTCGCCCCGGTCTCGAAAAAGATCTACAAATAAGTGTTCACTTAAAGGGACACTTAAGGAGAGTTCATGAAGCTTCGGTTTGAGATATTTCTCCTCGCCTCCTGGGCGCTCTTGCTCCTAATCGGCGGATGCGGCTCTTTCCGCCCCGAGGTGGTGCGCCCCAAAGCGAATCTGGCGCCCGAATGCGGATCAAGGGGGGTGCTCATCGGGGGATGCGTCTGTTTTCCCGGCTACACAGGAGATAACTGCCAGACCCCCGCGTTCGGCTCGCGTCTTCAAGAGCTCGCCGCGACCGGCGACGCCGAGGAGCTCAACGCAGCCATCGCTGAAGCATCCGAAGACGAACGAAACCAGGCCCTGCTCACCACGGCTTCTTTCGTAAAGACAAAGATGGTCGAGCGGCTGCTAACCTCCGGCGCCGATGTGAACACCCGTCAGCGAGACGGCTGGACGCCGCTGATGTGGGCCGCCCTGCGGGGCGATGTGGAGCTCGCCGAGCTTTTACTCGAGCGCGGCGCGGCGTACGAGCTGCGAAACGTCGACGGCGGCAACGCGCTCATGATCGCCGCCGTTCGCGGGGCTGACGAGATCGTCACCACGCTCATCCAGGCCGGCGAAAACGTCGACTCCCGCTCCAACGACGGCGCGACGCCCCTCATTTTGGCTTCTCTGGCCGGAAATCGCTCGACCGTGGAGGTGCTGCTTTCCAATGACGCCAACGTCGAGGCCACCGCCTCGAGCGGAAAATCCGCGCTCATGGCGGCGGCCCACGAGGGAAACACCGAAGTCATCGAAGCGCTTTTGGAGCGAGGCGCCAAGGTCGACACCAAGGACGCAGCCGGCAACACCGCGCTTTTTTTTGCCGCGGCGGCCGATAAAGTCGAGGCGATGGCGGTGCTCGTCAAAAATGGCGCCGACATCGACCACAGGGACAGAGAAGGTCGCACGGCGCTGCTCGCGGCCGCGCTCAGCGACCGCTTCGAGGCGGCGCGGTGGCTCCTCGAAAACGGCGCCTCTCCGAGGCCGGCCAGCAACAACGGTTTCACGCCTCTGATGGCGCTGGTTCGCACGGCTCCCAAGGACCTGGTTCTCTTGGCCGTCGACCAAGGCGCCGACGTCGATCGCCGCTCGAACAGCAAAGAGTCGGCGCTTATGTTCGCGGCTCAGTTCGGCAGAGCCGCGCTGGTCGAACTGCTGCTAGATCGGGGCGCTGACATAAGCGCCGCCAACGACGATGGAGCGCAGGCTCTCGTCGCTGCCGCTGCCGGGGGCCACGCGGACACAGTGAAGTTACTGCTCGAGCGAGGCGCGGACATCCACGCCAAGACGGCGAAGGGATGGACGCCCTTGCTGCTCGCGGCCCGAGAGCAAAACGAACAGCTCGTCTCCTCGCTGCTCGACCAAGGCGCAGATCCCAACGACCAAAACGCCAAGGGAGAGACTGTGCTCATGTTCGCCGCCGCCGCGGGGAACGAGGTGCTCGTCGAGGAGCTGCTCCGGCGTGGGGCGGATGTCCGGCTGGTGTCGCGAAAAGGAGCCACGGCGCTCATCACCGCGAGCGCATCGGGAAGCATCCCTGCCTCGAAGAAGCTCCTCGATGCCGGAGCGAAAATCGACGCGGTGACCGATGAAGGTCAAGACGTGTTGACGAGCGCGGTCGGCAATGGGAGCTTGCCTCTGCTCGAGCTGTTCGCGAACGCGGGCGCCGACATCAATAAAACCTACGAAGGAGGCCTGACCCTTTTAATGATGGCGGCCAGCGTGGGAGGCGAAGATATCGTGCGCTACCTGCTCGACAGCGGCGCTGTCATCGATGCCCGGGATGAGGACGGGTTCAGCGCCTTGATGTACTCGGTTCTCGTCGACAAGATAGGCTCGGTCCGGCTGCTCCTGGCCAGAGGAGCCGATCCCGACTTGCAAAATAGCGACGGGCTGACGGCCGCTGGGATAGCTCAAAAAAAAGGCCTCGACGAGATCGCGGAGATACTCGCGCAGTGGTCTATGAATCGATGAGGAGTGGCTGCGAAAACATGACTCGCACAAAAAAACCAAGGGGATTGTCAACGTCTTTGCTGCTGGCGGTTTTTACTTTTTTTGGGGGCTGCGCCAAGCAACCCGCGGCTCCTGCGTACCAGGTCACCGTCTTGCCGCCCAGCGACCACCAGCGCGTGACCGAGCTCATGGAGGCGGCCGAGCGAGGCGACCTAAAAGGCCTCCGAAAGATTTTGGAGACCGGCATCGATGTCGACGCCCGCGGCTCAGGGCAGAAGACGGCCCTCATGATCGCGGCGATTATGAACCACCGCGACGTCATAGAGCTGCTGCTCAACCGCGGCGCTGACATCGACGCGCGTCAACAAGATGGCGCCACGGCGTTGATGCTCGCCTCCGGGCTCGAGCGCTCCTCCACGGTGGAGCTGCTACTCTCGCGGGGAGCCGACCCCAACGCCGTCACGAAGGAAGGGATGACCGCCGCGCTGTTCGCGGCCATGGCCGGGCGCACCGAGAATCTGGCCTCGCTGCACAAGGCCGAAGCTTCTGTGGACGCCGCGGACTCGCGGGGCGACACGCCGCTGAGCGTAGCGGCCGCCGAAGGGTACCTGGAGACAGTTCGTTTCCTGGTGGAAAATGGCGCCGACCTCAATGCCGGGCGCAAAGACGGCGTGACGCCTTTGATGACGGCCGCGCGCCGATCCAACCAAGAAATCGTGGCCTACTTGTGCTCTCAAGGCGCTGACGTGTCCAAAACGAAAAAAGGCGGCGCCACGGCCTTGATGCTCGCTGCCGGCCAGGGTGATGCAAAAGGAGTCGACGCGCTCATAAAGGCAGGGGCAGACCCCGACGCGCAAAACGCCGTGGGATGGACCGCGCTCATGTTCGCCGCCGGCCGCGGGCATCTGGAGGTCATCGACCTTCTGCTCGACGCCGGCGCCGATGCGACGACCAAGGACGCCATGGGCCAGACCCCCGCACAGATCGCCGTGGCAAACGGACACGAGCGCGCGGCGCAGCGACTGACCGGGAAAGGGACGAGAAGATGAAACCGCGCGAAGCTTATGAGTGGTTAAAGGAAGACAGCATCCAGGCGGCGTACTTGGGTTCCATGGGCGAGCTCCTGGCGTGGGATCAAAGGACGTTTTTGCCCCCGCGCGGCCAAGCTCACCGGGCCGAACAGCTCGCCTTCTTGGCCAAGCTACTGCACGAACGCGCGACAAACCCGCGCATCGGCGCCCGGCTGCGGACCGTTGAGCACAGCGAGGTCGTCGAGAGAGCCGAAAGCGTGGAGGCGGTGAACATCCGCGAGTGGCG
>JAABTR010000099.1 GCA_011389755.1 Deltaproteobacteria bacterium
CCGGCTGCGGACCGTTGAGCACAGCGAGGTCGTCGAGAGAGCCGAAAGCGTGGAGGCGGTGAACATCCGCGAGTGGCGTCGCAATTTCGACAAGTCGATAAAGATCCCCGAGCGCCTCGCGGTGGAGATCGCCCGCGCGACCGCGGAAGGGGAGACCGCGTGGGAAAAGGCCCGGGCCGCGAACGACTGGAAGAGCTATGCGCCCCACCTGAGCAGGATCCTCGAGCTCATCAAGGAAAAAACCGAGGCCCTGGGTTATCCAAACGAACCTTACGATGCCCTCATCGATCGTTACGAGCCCGGAGAGACCGCGGCGAGCCTCGAGCCGACCTTCGAGAAAATGCGCAGCGCCTTGGTCGAGCTTCTCGGCAAGATCAAAGGCAGCCGCGTCCGCCCGGACATCTCGGTCCTGCGGCGGCATTTTCCCGCCGCAGCGCAGGAGAACTTCTCGCGCACGGTCGCCGCGGCGCTGGGTTACGATTTCGAATCGGGCCGCATCGACACCACGGCTCACCCCTTCACCATCGGGCTCGGCCCCGGCGATGTCAGGATAACGAGTCGATATCATGAGAATCTATTCAACACCGCCCTGTTCGGGACCATCCACGAGGCCGGCCACGCCATGTACGAGCAGGGGCTGCCCGCTGAGCACTGGGGCACCCCCATGGGCGAGGCGGCCTCTTTGGGGATCCACGAGTCCCAATCTCGGCTGTGGGAGAACCTCGTGGGGAGATCCCGTGGATTTTGGCGCTACGTCTTCCCTGTGGCGCGGGCTCAGTTCGATTCCTTGAGCGACGTCGGTTTCGAGGATTTTCTCCTCGCCATCAACGGCGTGAACCCGAGCCTGATCCGCGTCGAGGCGGACGAAGTGACCTACAACCTGCACATTCTCTTGCGCTTCGAGCTCGAGCTCGCCATGATGCGCGGCGATCTCTCGGTGGACGAACTGCCCGGGGCGTGGACCGAGAAGATGCAAAAGTACCTGGGCGTCACCCCGGCGGATGACGCGTCCGGGGTCATGCAGGACGTGCACTGGTCGGCGGGCCTTATCGGGTATTTTCCCACCTACACCCTCGGTAACATCTACGCTGCGCAGCTGTACGCCGAGGCCCAAAAGGAGCTCGGCGATCTCGAGGACGCCTTCGCGCGGGGGGAGTTCGGCGGGCTCTTGTCCTGGTTGCGCAAAAACGTGCACCAGCTCGGCTCAACGTTTCGCCCGCGAGACCTCATCAAGAAGATCTCCGGCAACGACATCGACTCCGAACCCTTCATCGCCTACTGCCGATCAAAGTACGGACAGCTCTACGACCTCGAGTAAATAAGGTCCCAGCCCTACAAAGGTCTTTCGGTACAACCCCAAAAAAGAAAACTGCTTTTTCCGCATGTTGTAATAAAAGCATCATGTTACAATGCACCTTATAACAAACCGTTTTCGCTTGGCGACCGGCGAAGCGAGACGGTGACGAAAAATTGATAACACTTTAAAAGGACTTGTTTTTACTAGCAAAAAAAAGGAGCTGCGGATGACAACGAGATCGCCCCAACAACATCTTGTCGTGCCTTTCTTTGTTGCTTGGATCGTCGGTTGTACCACAGCCTTCCCCCTTGATCCGCTCCCTGAGGGCGACACCAGCACCACCGCTTTTCTGGGATCAGACGACGACACAGCCGCCTGGAGCTCCGACACACAAATCGACTCGAGCAAAGACAAATCGAACACCGGAACAGACCGATTACTGGGCACGGAGACAGACCGAGTAGTCGATACAGGGACAGGCCAAGCACTCGACACCGAAACAGACCGATTACTGGACACCGAAACAGACCGATTACTGGACACCGAAACAGACCGATTACTGGACACCGAAACACAGGCGCCCCCCGAAGATTCACAAACCGAGCCGCTCGTCGACACGGATGAATGCCCGGACGACCCAAACAAGCAAGAGCCTGGTATTTGCGGCTGCGGCGTTTTCGACACCGACAGTGACGATGACGGCATCGCCGATTGCAACGACGGCTGTCCCAATGATCCCAATAAAGTCGAGCCCGGAGAATGTGGCTGCAACAAAGCAGAGGGCACATGCTCCATCGATCCGCTGGGGACCTACCATCGCCTCCCCGTCGAGAACAACTGGCACATCGGAGATATCGAGCAAGACGGGGTCAACTACCGCTGGAAGAACGCCGCGGGAGTCAGCTGGACCCTCGTGCCCGACCTCGACAATCAGCGACTCCTCACGCAGGCGGATTGTCCATACCACACCGATCCAGGAGGAGACGAGTTCATCCTCGCCGTCGAAGAAATCACAGTCACCGGTTTCAGCTTTCAAGGCGAATTGTACTCGAAACAAAACTGACAACCGCGGAGTGTGGCTCTCAAAGCGTCGTGTTTTCTGCACAGCTGTAGAAGCTGAGCAACAGTGGACCTATTGTCCCCACGTCTCATCCAGCGCACAGGCAAAGCTCAAAAAGCGCGGAGAATTTGATTACCGCTGGTGCTTGGACACTCGGCATTGCCGGGATCGTGGCAGGGGTCGGGGGGGTGCTGGCTGCGGTGGACCCTTTGATCACGTTGGTGGTTAGCGGAACGGTGGGCGGCACGTTACTCGTCGTCGGACTCATCATTCTCGCGGTGGGAGGGGCGAAAAAAGCGCGCTTGAAGCAGTGAGAGGGATCGGTCCTTCGCCCTACGCCAAAGAAATACGGGTTTTCGGCTATTCCACGACATGACAAAAGCTGACACTTCCGCCTGTCGGCACCCCTGTGTAGAACATGTCTAAATAGGCGCGATTGAAAATAGAGTTGGAGGTATTCGGATCGGATTCATGGTAAACCTCGAGGGTGACTGGGTAGTAGACGCCGGCTGTCAGCGTCGTCTCACATCCGTGGTCTATATTGTATGCATCCGTAGAGTGGTAGTTCCAGTACTCTGGCACATCCTGCCAGAGTTCCATTTTGCAGATCTCCTGCTGCCCATCCGGATCCATGAGCACCAGACGCACACCGTCGTTGACATCGGCTACGAATCCCACGCCATGAACCGTTGACGACCCATCTGAGGTGGAAAGGTAGAGATATCCTTCGAGGATCGTACTCCATCTGTCGTAGAGGTCTATCGCTTCACAGGGAGTCTCCCCGTGGTCGTATGCAAAACCAAAACTACGAGTCGCTGGAGACAGATAGGGATCCTCCGACCAAACGTGTTTTAGGCTTTCGCAAACCTGGGTTTCGAAGACGCCGTCTTTGTTGCCATCTCGAAGATGGGTCCTCTCGAGCCCGTCCACACACTGCGAGGCGCTATAGTCACAATTTGTACCTAGCCAGCCGTCATCACAGCTGCACGAATAAGAAGTCAGACCGTCGTTGCACGTGCCGTGGACGCACGGGTTTGGGCTGCAGTCGTTGATGTTCTGATTGCAGGTAGTCCCCGTCCAGCCGGTTTCACAACTGCATGAATATGAGGCAACCCCGTCGACACACGCGCCGTTGACGCACGGGCTGGAGGCGCAGT
>JAABTR010000574.1 GCA_011389755.1 Deltaproteobacteria bacterium
GGTCGACATCGCCATAGAGCACGGGCTCACCAGCTTGACCGCCGAGGTGCTCGCCTCCAACAAACAGATGCTCAGGGTCTTCGAGAAGGGGGGGCTGCCCGTGGCGTCCTGTTTGTCATCGGGGGTCTACAGCATCACCATCCCGCTGACCGGAGCAGCGGGCTGAAAAAAAACGCTCAGCCCAGCATGTAGGCCGCGGTGGCGTGGGCGATGAGCGTGCCCTGCTCGTTGTGCAGCTCCATTTTTGTCACTGCGATCGATTTGCCCAGCCTCAAGACGTCTCCAGACGCGATGAAATGGGCTCCCTTGCCCGGCCGCAGAAAATCGACCCGCAGGTCGATGGTCCCCATGCGCGCGAAGCGCTGGGACAGATCGGACATGGACATGGGCGGGAGCTGCTTGAGCAGACCGACGGACGCCACGGCTCCGCCCACGGCGTCGAGCACCGTCGCGATGACTCCCCCGTGCAGGATCCCCTTCATGGGATTGCCGACGAGCTCTGTGCGCATGTCCACCCCCATGACGCAGCGCTCGGTCGTGAGCTCTTCGAAGCGCATCCCTACGAAGCGGTTGAACGGAATGGTCGTCTCGTAGAGTTCCCGCAGGAGGTTGAGCACCTCGTTGTCATCTTGGGTCTCATTCATGAAAAAATAGTCTCACTGCCTGGGTCTTGAGGACATTCTACGGCGCTCGGAGCTCGGGCGCCAGCCCCCAGGAGTTGATTCGAGTCGATAATGTACAAATGAAAACGCGGTGTTGGTGATGCCGGGCTTTGCCCTGGGCAAAACAGGTGTTAGCGTTTGTATATGAACGACCCCAGCTCCCTCTTTTTCGGCATCTTCGTGGCGCTCGTGCTCGTGTTCGTACTTGGAGCCATGTGGATACTCTACAAAGGCCGGCTCTCCGAACCGCTGCTCGGGCGGCTCGGGCGCGTGGGCACGCCGCGATCTCGGGACACCCTCGAAAAATTGGTCACCGAAAAAGACAACCTGGACCGGCTCGTGGAAGACGAGAAGCTGGCGGTAGAGCTCGAGCGCGCGTTGTGGAACCGCGTCCCCGAGTTCGAGCTGCAAAGGCTCCTCGAGAACCTCCCCAAAGCGCACGTCCCAGAGATCCTCACCTTGCTCGTCGAGCGGGGAAACACCATCGACGATCTCAGCCCCCTGCTCAGGCGCCTCGAGGATCTGCAGGAGGGCGTCGATTTTCGTTTCTAAAAAAACTCGTTGAGGTGCCCCCTTACGCCGGGTCCTTGTCGCAGCCCAGCCACCACAGGTTCGGTTCATCCTGTTGGCTCTTTGCCTCGGGCGGGCAGCCCCAGCCGGCCAGGGTCTCGACCACGGCGTCCACCAGCTTGGGCAGCGCGGACCTGACGACGTCGCTGAGCCCCACGCCGGCGTCGACCCGCGAAGGTTTGACTCCGATGAGCACGACATCCTCGATCCCTTCGTCGGTGAGCTCGAGGTTCCACAGCGCCTCTTTGATGCTCGGCTCGTGAGGGGTGGTCGCGGCGGAGCCGGCGGCGAGCAGGTCCTTTTTGTCGTAGCTGAGGACATGGCCGGGCTCGCCGGGGCCGTCCACGGCGTCGATGATGACGACCTTGTCGTATCGGGCGAGGTGGCCCGAGAGATCGGCTCCGGCTGTGCCCGTCTCGAAGACACTGACCTCGGCAGAAAAGCTGTAACGAGCTTCGAGCAGGGCGATGGCGTGAGGCCCCAGAGAGTCATCCCCCATCAACACGTTTCCAATACCGATGATAGCGATTTTCATTTGTTTTCTCGTGTATGGTCCAAGTCTTTAAGATTGGTGGACAATTCCACGGCGCTTTGACAATTTGAACGATTTTTCGCTGAAATGCCAAACAATGATTCAGGTCATAACCGATCCGAGCGCTCAAGCTGTAAAAACAATCCGTTTGAAAAACTCGCCAGCCCCGACGAGCACTGGCGAAGCGCCTAAAAGCGCGTCCCATCTGGCACAGCTGGAGCCACGCGAGTTCAAAGCGCCAAGGAGTTTTCTTTTCGATGAACATCTTCCAAAAAAACAAGTCTCTTGAGCTCGAGGATTCTCCTCGAGGGGTCTCGCGACGCGGTTTCTTGAAGGTCTGCACTCTCGCCGCCGCGTCGGTGGGTTTGCCGTCTTTTGCAGGACGGGCCATGGCCGAGGAGATAGCCAAGGGCAATAAGCCCTCGCTCGTCTGGCTGCATTTCCAAGAGTGCACGGGGTGCACCGAGTCGCTCTTGCGCACGAGCCACCCCGACGTCGGAGAGCTCATTCTCGATCTCGTGTCCGTCGATTACCACGAGACGCTCTTCGCCGCCGCGGGAAAACAGATCGAGGAGGTGCTCGAGAGCACGCTCGAGAAGAACAAGGGCAAGTACATCCTCGTAGTAGAAGGTTCAATCCCCACCAAGGAAGACGGGATATACTGCACCGTGGGCGGGAAGACGGCGATGGAGTCGCTCCAGCACTGCGCTGAGCACGCCGCGCTCGTCATCGCGCTGGGGTCCTGCGCGTCGTGGGGCGGTCTGCCCTCGGCCGCGCCGAACCCCACCGGCGCCACGGGGGTGCCCGAGCTGCTAAGGGGCAAGACCGTGGTCACCCTGCCCGGGTGCCCGGCCAATCCCTACAATTTGCTCGGGACGGCGTTGCAGTTCGCGACCTTGGGCACGCTCCCGGAGCTGGACGAGAAGGGCAGGCCCAAGTTCGCCTATGCCCGCACCATCCACGAGGACTGTCCGCGTCGGCCGCACTTCGACGCCGGCCGCTTCGCCACGAAGTTCGGTGACGAAGAGCACCGCGAGGGATACTGCCTTTACAAGCTGGGCTGCAAAGGGCCCGCCACCCACGCCAACTGTTCCTTGACGGCCTTCAATGAGATGCCGGGGGCCTGGCCGGTGGGGATCGGCCATCCGTGCTACGGGTGCACCGAGAAAGGGATCGCGTTCACGATGCCGATCCACGCCACCATCGACGTCGAGAACCTCACCGCCCCGGGACATTACCCACCGATCGTGGCCGAGTCGGGCACCATCAGCCCGGTCTCGACGGGGGTGGCCGGGCTCGTGGGCGGAGCGCTGGTGGGCGCCGGCGCCATGGCCGCCAAGAAGCTCTCTGGACAAAAAGAAGAAGACGGCGAGAGCGAAGCGTCGGGGGAGAAGACGTCATGAGCTTGTCCCGAAGGTCGTTTTTCAAGCACATCGGAGCGGCCGGAGCGGCCGGAGCCGTCGGGCTCGCATCCGGTTCGGCCTCGGCGCGGGAGCCGAAGAAGGCCGGCCCCGACGACGTGGGGATGCTCTACGACTCCACGTTGTGCATCGGGTGCCGGGCCTGCGTGACCAAGTGCAAGGAGTTCAATGATCTGCCTTTCGACAGGGAGATTCTGGACGGAGCTCCCTACGACGCGCCGCGGGATCTGAGCGAGACCACCAAGAACATCATCAAGCTCTACGAGGATGGGGAGACCCGGGCCTTCGTCAAGATGCAGTGCATGCACTGCATCGACTCGGCGTGCGTGTCGGTGTGCATGGCCGGCGCCTTGCACAAGACCGAAGACGGGATCGTGGCCTACGATAAAGACGTCTGCGTGGGGTGCCGGTACTGTCAGGTGGCCTGTCCGTTCGACGTCCCGAAGTTCTCCTGGCACGACGCATTTCCCCTGATCGTCAAGTGCGAGATGTGCCGTCACCGGGAGGAAGGGCCGGCGTGCGCCGAGTTTTGCCCCCGAGACGCCGTCAGGTACGGAAAGCTCGCCGATCTCCTCGAGACGGCCCACGCCCGGCTGGAGGAGTCTCCAGGGCGCTACGAGCCGGAGATCTACGGCGAGGACGACGGGGGCGGCACCCACGTCCTCTACCTGAGCCCCCAGGGAGTCTCCTTTGACGACCTGGGCCTGCCGGACTTGCCCAAGGAGCCGCTGCCCCACATGAGCGAGAGCGTGCAACACACAATCTACAAGGGCTTCGCGGCTCCCGCTGCCCTTTACGGGCTGCTCATGTTCGCCCAGATCCGCAACCGCAAAAAAGATGCGGGCAAAAAAGGTGACGATTTGAGCGAAGAGGGAGGTGAGAAATGAGCGATCATCACGCTGAAAGTCCCTTGGGAGGGCGGATCTTTACTCCGACTTTTACCATTTTGTTCCTCGTGATGCTCACGGGAATCGCCATCGTGGTCTACCGCCTCTTTTACGGTCTCGGCTCGGTCAGCGCGATGAACGACAGCTACCCGTGGGGTATCTGGAAGCCGTTCAACGTGGTCACCCTCACCGGGATCGCCGCCGGCGCATACTCTGTGGGCATCTTGGCGTACATATTCAATAAAGGCGAGTACCATCCCCTAGTGCGCTCGGCGGTGCTCGTCGGCGCGATGGGCTACACCCTTGCCGGTACCTCGGTGCTTTTCGACTTGGGGCGCTGGTGGAACCTGTGGGTGGTCTTCTTTCCGCCCATCTACAACCTCAACTCGGTGCTGCTCGAGGTGGCCATCTGCGTGATGGCCTACACGATGGTGCTGTGGGTGGAGGTCTCTCCTGCCGTGCTGGAGCACTGGAGTCAAAAGGGCAAAGGACGTCTCAAGCAGGTGTCGGTCAAGATGCTGCCGACCGTGCACAAGGCGCTGCCCTGGGTCATCGGGCTGGCCATCCTTTTGCCGACCATGCACCAGTCTTCCCTGGGCGGTCTGTACATGGTGATCCCCACCAAGCTCCACGATCTGTGGCACACGCCCTGGCTGTCGGCGCTTTTCCTCATCTCGTGCGCGACCATGGGCTTCGGCGCTGTGGTGGTCGTCGAAAATCTCACCCAGATGTTCTTCCACCGCAAAAACGACCAGGCGCTGCTCGCGCGGATGGCCAAGGTGCCGGTGTTTTTGTCGCTTATCTACCTGGTTATTCGGCTCGGCGATTTGGCGTACAGCGGCCGCATGGGTCAGGCGTTCGCGCTCGACTTTTACAGCGCTTTTTTCATCGCGGAGCTCGTTTTGTTTTCATTGCCCATTTTGATCCTCGCGACGAAGAAGGGCAGGGAAAACCGCGGCGCGTTGTTCGCGGCGAGCCTCATGTTCATCTTCAGCGGTGCGCTCTACCG
>JAABTR010000575.1 GCA_011389755.1 Deltaproteobacteria bacterium
ATGGAGCACGGAATGAGGCAAGTCAGCGTGATGGTCAAAGGTCCTGGCGCGGGCCGGGAGTCAGCGCTGAGGGCGATACAGATGTCCGGGATGAAGATCTCGTTCATTCGGGACGTCACGCCCATTCCTCACAACGGCTGCAGGCCTTCGAAACGTCGTAGAGTCTGATCGGTTGGATTAGGAGGATACCGTGGCACGCAACACTGGTCCTGTCTGCAAGCTTTGCAGGCGAGAAGGTTTGAAGCTGTTCTTAAAGGGTGAGCGCTGTCTTACAGACAAGTGCGCTTACGATAGAAGGCCTTATGCACCGGGACAGCATGGACAAAGACGCAGCAAAACGTCGGAATATGCTCGACATCTTCGCGAAAAACAAAAAGTGCGTCGAATGTACGACGTGCTGGAAAAACAGTTCGCGAATTACTTTGCGAAAGCAGACCGCACAAAGGGCGTGACGGGTGAAAACCTGCTCCAGTTGCTCGAGTGCCGGATCGATAACGTCATTTTCAGAATGGGTTTTGCCAACACGAGGCGCGGTGGACGACAGGTTGTGCGTCACAACCACGTTTTGGTGAACGGCAAAAAGGTGAACATTCCGTCTTATCTCGTAAAAAAGGGAGATGAGATAACCATTCGGGAAAAGTCGAAGGAAATCAAAGCGATAAAGGAATCGCTCGAGGCACGGGAAAGACACGGATGGGACTCCTGGCTCGAAGTGGACCCGAAGAACCTTAAGGGAGTTTTCAAGGAGGTTCCAAGTATACCTGACCTTCAACTCCCGATTGAGGAGCAGCTCATCGTCGAGTTCTACTCACGGTAATTGAGGAGAGGAGTTCGGAATGTACAGGCGAAATTGGCGTGAGCTCATTCGTCCGCGAGGTCTCAATGTAGACGAAGCAACCTTGTCCGAGATGTACGGCCGATTTTATTGCGAGCCGCTCGAACGGGGATTCGGCATCACACTCGGCAACTCGTTGCGCAGGGTGTTGCTCTCTTCGCTTCAGGGAGCCGCCATAACTCGCGTCAAATTCGATGCCGTCTCGCACGAGTTCACTTCCATTCCCGATGTGGTCGAGGACGTCACAGATATCATCCTGAACCTCAAAGAGGTCGTTTTTAGGACCCACGAGGCCAAGGAACACACGATTCGCATCGACATCGAGGGGCCGGCCGAGGTCAGAGGAAAAGACATAAAGACCTCCGACCTCGTAGAAGTGCTCAACCCGGAGCAACACATCGCGACGGTGAACGAGGGTGGAAGACTGGCTTTGGACATCGTCGTGGCGCCCGGGAGAGGCTATGAGCCAACTGAAAGGCGCGTCGAGAAAGAGGAAAACGTCGAACTCGGTTGGATTCAGATTGACGCCCTGTACTCGCCTGTCAGAAAGGTCAACTACTCGGTGAGCAATGCCCGTGTCGGACAGATCACGGATTACGACAAGCTCACGATCGAGGTCTGGACAAACGGGAGCGTGAAGCCAGAAGACGCCGTGGCTTTTTCGGCGAAGATTCTCAAGGAACAGGTCAACATCTTCATTAACTTTGAAGAAGAAGCTGAAGCTCCGGTGGGGGT
>JAABTR010000576.1 GCA_011389755.1 Deltaproteobacteria bacterium
TTTTTCGGCGAAGATTCTCAAGGAACAGGTCAACATCTTCATTAACTTTGAAGAAGAAGCTGAAGCTCCGGTGGGGGTCCCGGAAGAGCAAGAACAGCCCGTCAATGAGAATCTATTTCGAACAGTGGACGAACTCGAACTGTCGGTCCGTTCAGCGAATTGCTTGCAAAACGCCGGCATCACGTATATCGGAGAGCTCGTGCAGAAGACCGAAGCGGAGATGCTCAAGACGAAAAACTTCGGTCGCAAATCCCTCAAGGAGATCCGAGATTTGCTTTCGGAGATGGATTTGCAACTGGGAATGAAGCTCGACAACTGGGATCAGCTTGTGACCCGGTGGAAACAGCAGCACAACACGTGAGGAAGAGATGAGGCATCGTAAGAAAGGTCGCAAGTTCGGACGGAACTCGAGCCATCGCCGTGCGATGTTTAGGAATATGACCGCGGCTTTATTGGTACACGAGAAGATAGAGACAACCGAGGCGAAGGCGAAGGAGCTGCGCGGGATTGTCGAAAGAATCATTACGAAGGCTGCAAAGACCGGCGAAGCCGTTGGGAAGCCTTTGAATGAGCTTAGTGTCGACGATAGAGCAAGGCAGGTTCACCTGCGCAGGGTCATAGGGAAGTTCGTCCCAAAATTCTATGACGACGGAGCCGGGGAGCTCATCGACGTCATGCAGAAGCTCTTTTTTGTCTATGGTCCCCGATTCAAGGATCGCCCCGGGGGATACACACGCGTGACGCATCTGGGTCAACGCAAAGGAGACAACGCTCCGATCGCGATGATTGAGATCCTGCCTGAGTCTTAGGGGAACGCGGGCTTATCCCGCGCATATCTTCATCCCAAAATTGAGGAAAAATGAAATGCGGCCTTCTCGGTCAGCACTGGTCGTTGGAGCGTCACCACAGCGCCTGACTCGCGCGCTCGAGGAGCGTGGCTTTAGGGTCGAAGCGACAAGAGACGCACAAGAGGCCATAGAACAATATCAAAGGAAAAGTTTCGACGTCTGCATCGTCTTGGCGGAGACAAAGAGCTCGGCAGAGCTGGGAGCAAAGCTGAGAATGTTGCCCCCAAAGAGGGTCGTGCCCATCGTGGTCGTTAACGCGAACCCAGGCGAAAAGGGCAATTTCGAAGACGTCGACAAGATACAGGCCGACGCTTTCGTGTCTGACACGGATCCCGGTGTCATCGTCGAGGCGGTGGAGCGGACCATTGGGAAGATAGGGGGCGTGGTACCAGCGCCTGAGGACGATGAAGCCGTGGAAAAGGTTTTCGCCCTCGTGAGGAGTATCGGCAAAAAGAGCAGCTCCGCTCGGTCAACGAGCAAAGAAAAGAAAAAACTGCAAAGCGATCGCAATCGAACTTTGCAGCAACTCATCGAGTCGGTTGAGCGAAGACTGTTGTCTGAGCCCGAGATATCGCGCGAGGATAACCCGGCGATTGAAGAAGAGGGTCTCGATGCCCTCGATGTCGAAGCGGAGATCGAGCCATTTGTTTTAGATATTGCCGAAAAAGAGCCTGGTCAAAAGGATCTGGGCGTCGCGAGGGAAGGTGCTGACGATGGGGATCTTCTAGCGAAGATATTTTTCGCGCCGCTCTATGGAATATTGGGATGCTCCTATGACGCTGATAAAGAAGAACTCGCCGAGGCTTACGCGGTGAGGAGTGAGTGCCTTAGAAATTTGAGGCGACAGGTTGAAAAACGAGAAGGGTCCGATGAGGTCCACGTTTTAAAAAATGCCCAAAAATCGCTCGATCTGGCTTTCGATGTGCTGTCAAAAAAAGCCACTCAAAATTACGTGAAACGTTGCATGCTCGAAAAAAGAGAAATTAAATACTAAAATAGAGCAAGGACGAGACCAAAAAATTAGAAAAGAGATGAAAAATGGCACTGCTTGAGATTGTGACCTACCCGGACGAGAGACTGAAGAAGGCAGCGCAGCCCGTCGAACGCGTGGATGACGAGATAAAGAAGCTCGTGGACGACATGGCGGAGACCATGTATGCCGCACCGGGTGTCGGACTGGCGGGCAATCAAGTCGGGGTGCTGAAAAAGGTCGTCGTTTTGGATGTGGATTACCCGGACGGCAAGCCAAACCTGATCGTTCTTATCAATCCGGAGATCGTGGAGAAGGAGGGGGCGCTGACGTGGGAGGAGGGGTGCCTCAGCCTTCCGGGCATTAACGAGGAGGTGCAGCGATACGCGAAGGTCAAGGTTAGGGCTCTGAACCTAGATGGCGAACCGTTCGAGATACAGAGCGAGGGCGACGTTCTCGCAGTGGCGCTGCAGCACGAGATCGACCATCTGGACGGCGTGGTCTTAATAGACAGGTTGAGTTTTTTAAAAAAACGCATGCTTCATAAGCAACTCGTCAAGGAGAAGGCCTCGGGGGCTCGATGAAGACGGTCGAAGGAAAAAGGACGGTGTTCTTGGGAACACCTTCGTTCGCGGTGCCCTGCCTCGAAGCGGTTGCCCGGGTGACGCGGTGCGTGCTGGTGGTGACACAACCGGATAGGCCCACGGGCAGGGGCCGGAAGATAGTGAGAAGTCCAGTCAAGGACAAGGCCATCGAGCTCGGTCTCGAGGTCGCGCAGCCGGAAAAGATTCGCAGTCAGACCTTTGTGCAGCGGATACGGAGTCTGAAACCGGATTTTCTGATAACCGCGGCTTACGGAAAAATTCTTGGAAAAAAGCTTTTGGATGTCCCCGCGCGCGATTGTTTGAACGTCCACGCATCGCTTCTTCCCAAGTACCGGGGAGCGGCCCCAATCAATTGGGCCATCATCAACGGAGAGAGGCAGACCGGCGTCTCTATTATGAGGATGGCCAAAGAACTCGACAGTGGGGCTGTCTACCTGAAAGAGCCCACCACGATAGGACAAAATGAGACCGCCGGAGAGCTCACGGCGCGCTTGGCGGTGATAGGTGCGCAGGCGTTGGTGGAGACGCTTGAGAACTTCGATGACCTGGAACCCGAAGAACAAAAACACACAGAAGCGACGTGGGCGCCCATGCTTCAAAAGTCCGACGGGCTGATAGACTGGTCCGAGCCCGCAACGAGCATCGCTCAGGCAGTGCGGGGACTGCACCCGTGGCCTTGCGCCTGGTCGTACCTCGCGAAGGTTCCACTCAAGATTCACGCCGCGGTCGCCCTGGAAGAGGATGCGCGAAGTGGAGTGCCCGGCCGTATCGCCGGTATCGGCAAAGAGGGGATCGACGTCGATTGCGGCCGAGGCATTTTGCGCATCTTGGAGGTGCAGGCCCAGGGGAAGAAGAAGATGGATGTGCGTCAATTCCAGGCAGGCGCGCGGCTAGAGGTGGGGCAGCGACTGGGCTGATTGTCGGGGGATTATCGTTTACTTGGATTTAGAGTACACCTGGACGGCGAACTCGCCGCTGCCCTGACCT
>JAABTR010000577.1 GCA_011389755.1 Deltaproteobacteria bacterium
GGTTTGTGCTTCTGGCTCATCGCCTCGTTCGGCGCCGCAGGCGGCTGTACTCAGACCGCAAAGCTGCGCGGCGGTATTAAAACGACCGCAAAAAAGATCGAGCAGACCGAGCGCAATGGCGCCTATGTCTGTGCCCCTCAGCATCTCGCCGCCGCAAAAGCGCACCTCGAGTTCGCCGAGCTGGAGATAGCCCAAGGTTACAGCAAGAGGGCTCAAGAGCACTTCGAAGTGGCGGTGCGCAATGCCGAGCTGGCCGATGAGAAATCTCCCCCGGACAAATGCGCCGGTCCCGCCGTCGTCGTGGCGGAGCCCCTGCCTCCTGAGTGCATCGATGAAGATGGAGACGGGATCTGCGCCGACGTGGACCGCTGCCCGGATCAGCCCGAGGACATGGACGGCTATGAGGACGAAGACGGTTGTCCCGAGGATCAGGACATGGATGGCGACGGTATCATGGACAGCGTCGACCAATGTCCTTTGGACCCGGAAGACAAAGACGGCTATCTCGACGAGGACGGCTGTCCGGAGCTGGACAACGATTTCGACGGCATCCTCGATAGCGCCGATAGATGTCTGAACGAGCCTGAGGATCCGGACGGCTATGAAGACGACGACGGCTGCCCCGATAGCGACAACGACGGCGACAAGGTCCTCGACGTGGATGACGAGTGCCCCAACAACAAGGGTGAAGCAAGCAATAACGGCTGTCCCAAGAAGTACGAAGGCGTCGAGATCACCAAGACCCATATTCGCATCAATCAAAAGATTCACTTCGCTTACAACAAGGCGAAGATCAAACGCACGAGTTTTTGGATTTTGGCCCAGGTCGCGCAAGTGCTCAAAGACTATCCGGAGATCTCGTTGAGCATCGAGGGACACACCGACAGCCGAGGCAGTGACAATTACAACAAGAAGCTCAGCCAAAAACGGGCCCTGTCCGTCCTCGACCACTTGGCAAAACAACACATCATCGATCGGAGCAGACTGTCGGCCCGAGGTTTCGGAGAAGAAAAACCGATCGAACCTAATTTGACCGAGGAAGGCCGAGCTGCCAACAGGCGGGTTGAGTTTGTGAGAACCGACGTGCCACCTCGCGACTAACAGACGGAAGCGTAAGATGAGGAAAGCCATTCAATTCAAGCTGTTGTCATGTGTGCTCGCGACGGGGCTGCTGATGACATCACACAGCGCCTGGGCGCAATCGCCGCAGACCACCGTTCTCCAGTTGAACCAACAGGCGATGGATGCCTACGGCAACCTGCGGATAAGCCAGGCGATCGAGTTTCTGCAAGAAGCCGAGAAGATCTGCAAGCAATCCGGGATAAGCGGCTCTGCGCTGGCGCGGACCTACGTCAACTTGGGAATTGTCGAAGCCGCGGGGAATCAGAACAACGCGGCGGCGATGACCTATTTCAAGCAAGGCATCTGTCTCGATCCGAGCGTTGCCTTGGATCCCTTGAGCTCCACCCCGGAGCTGGAGACGCTCTTCAAGATGGCGCACTCCCAGGTCAGGGCTCCGGGCGCATGCGATTCCGTGGTTTCGACCGGCGCCTCCGCCGACCCGGGCCAGCCCCCTGTCGATGGGTATTCCACGAGCGTCGCCCCTGTTCAGAACGAGCTTTTGCGACACCAGCCGGTCGTTCAGCAAAAACGTTTGGTACCGATCCCCATCTTCGTGGAGATCAACCCGAACGTCCAAGTGGCTAAAGTGGTTCTGTTCTACCGGACCCTCGGCGAGAGGATCTTCCAGCAGCTCTCCATGGAGAGACACGGGCGTGGGTACGCCGCCACCATCGGTTGCGATGTCTTGCAAACCTTCGACCCCAGGGCCATCGAGTACTACATCGCGGTGTTTGACCCAAGCGGGGAGCTCTTGGGAACAGCCGGGACCGAAGCGCAGCCCAACAAGGTGACGATCGTCAAAACTCTCACTGTTCAGCCGCCGGCGCTCCCCGACGGCGCTCCCCCGGCGAAGTGCGAGGAGGAGTGCCCTCCTTGGAATCCTGACTGCAACGAAGACTGCGGACAGCTCGGCGACCTTTGCGAGGAAGATTCTGAGTGTTGCGGCGATATGTCCTGCGACGGCGGCGTGTGCTCATCTGAATCGGGGCGCGGGTCCGTCGATACCCTCGTTCGATTCGCCGTCAATGCCGGCACGGGCGCGGGTCTCGTCACCTCCGGGACCGCCAACTCCAGCGAGACCGGGCAAGTCTCCCCCGGAGCGCTCGAGTACGGTACAGCGTTCGCTTGGGCCAAGTTTCACGCGCGATTTCACGTTTTCTTCAATCTCACTTCCGATTTTCTCTTGGGCGCCAACTACCGCATGGATATGCCGCTCGATTCCGGCTTCGAGGGGGGGGTTGCCCACGCCGGGACCGTCAACCTGGGTTACCGGGTAGTGGGAGACAACTCGAGCGTCTTCGAGCTCTTCACCGTGTTGGGGCTCGGAGCCGGTCAGCTGACCCACCGGATACCCTACGAGGACTGCTTGCCCTACGAGGTCGATCCAGGTCACCCGCTGGCGGGGACCGGAGCGAGTGTCAGCTGCAATGCCGAAGCCCTCGAGCAAAACGAGGATGGCGATTACGTCTGGAATCGAGTCGACGACGTTCAGGAAGAGGCCTTCTTCAGAAAAGCGGGTCTGTTCGTCGTCGAGGCTGGGCTCGAGTCGTATGTGTGGTTCGGGGAACACTTCGGCCTGAATGTCGGTGTCCTGGCGGACATGCTCGTCGGTGACAACTTTGCGCTGAACTTCGATCTCCAGCTCGGTTTGGCGACGCGCTTCTAGTAAACCTACGCTGTTCAATCCCGCGAGCTCCTATCTGGAAAAAAAATCGACCGTGGGCTTCTCGTCCAAACCGCGAGTTTTCGATATCGCAGGGCTTGACACGGTGCTGTTTTTCATTTGGAATAGGCAGATATGAAAAAAAAGAGCGGCGAGAACGCTGAGATGTACTCGGCTCTACTGAAAGCCGGACCGAAAAGGCTATTTATTAGGTGGACAAATTCGGGCTCGTTTTCGACGCGCCCATTAATTTCGCTTTCGGCGACCTGTGCGGCTTGAGCTTCAAGCCCCGTTGCGCCGGAATCGCAAAGTAGGATTTCAACTGATGACAAACGACCGCGACACGCTGGTAGGGCTTTTTCTGGATCAGGTTTTGCGCTCGAGGGACAAAGAAGCCATTCTCGAAAAGCAGGGGCAAGTGTGGGTTTCGTTTGGTTGGAACGAGTGGAACGCCCGTTCGAGAGCTGTGGCGGCTGCGCTGCTCGCGATGGGGATAAAGAGAGGGGAACACTGCGGGATCTTCTCCTACTCCCGCCGGCAGTGGTTCGAAGCGGACATCGGGATCTTGATGGCGGGAGGTCGCACCGTTACCCTCTACCACAACATCAACCAGGAAACGGTTGACTACATTTTGGGCGACTGCAAAGCGCGCGTCATGTTTGCGGAGGGGCCGCTCCAATTGCAGGCGCTTGTGGGAAAAGACAAAAAGCTGCCCGCTTCGCTCGAAAAGGTGATCTATTTTACCAGCAGTCAAAAACCCCTGCCGCGACCGGGGAGCCCCAGCCCCGAGGATGTTACCCTCGAGCAGGTCGTGCCCGAAGACCAGCGAGAGCGCCTTATTTCCTTCGAGGATTTCATCGCCCAGGGAAAGTCGGAGCTGGCCCGCAACTCCGACATGGTTGAGGCGAGCATCGAAAAAGCTTCGCCCGACGAGGTCGCCAAGATCATATACACGTCCGGCACGACCGGCCATCCCAAGGGCGCCATGCTCACGAACCGCAATTTGTGTTCTGTGCTCGCGACCGTGGAAGAAGATCTCGAGATATCGCGGAATGACACGTCGTTGCTGTTTTTGCCCCTGGCTCACGTCTACGCCCAGCTGACGTATCATGCGGCACTGAAAATTGGCTTTACCACCGCCTTCGCCGAGTCGATGCTCACGGCTATCGATGACGCCAAGGCCGTGCGACCCCATTTTTTCGCGACCGTGCCGCGGCTTTTCGAAAAAATCCACACCGCAGTTCAGGCCAAGATGGATGAAGCAGGCGGTGCCAAAAAGCGGATCTTCTACTGGGCGACACGCGTTGGGAGTCAGGTCACCGTCGCGACAAAGAAAAAACAGAAAAAGGGCCTCTGGTTGGGCGCTCAGCATAAACTGGCCAACAAGCTCGTTTTTTCAAAGCTCAAAGAGAGCCTGGGGGGGAACGTGCGTTTCATGATCTGTGGCGGAGCGCCCCTGCCGAAGCACCTCAATGAGTTCTTCAACGCCGCGGGGCTCGTCATCCTCGAAGGCTACGGGATGACCGAGAACGCCTCGTTGTCCCATTACAATCGGAAGAGCAATATAAAGATGGGAACGGTCGGGCTCCCCCTCGTCGGGTCTGAGACCCGCATCGCGCAGGACGGGGAGATCCTCTTGCGGGGGCCGAACATCATGGACGGCTATCTCAACAAACCAAAGGACACCGCCGAGGTGCTCGATGACGAGGGGTGGCTGCATACCGGCGATATTGGATTTGTAGACGATGAGGGGTTCTTGTCCATTACGGATAGAAAAAAAGAGATCATCATCACCGCGGCCGGTAAGAACATCCCTCCAGCCCCAATTGAGCAGCTCCTCGGGCAGATTCGGTTTGTTTCCCAGGCGCTGGTCTTTGGAGACCGAAGAAAATTCCTCGTCGCTCTTTTGACGCTGGACATGCCGTATGTGAACATGTGGGCGAACGAGGTCGGGCTATCGTGGCGAGACGACGAGGAGCTGGCCGACGAGCCGAAGCTTCGCGCGGCGGTGCGCAGCGAAATCGAAGAGGTCAATAAACGCCTCGATCCCTTCTCAACGATCAAAAATTTCGCGCTCGTGCCGAGGGAGTTTTCAATCCAGGAAGGTGAAGTGACGCCCAGCCTTAAGCTGCGGCGCAAGGTCATCGAACAGCGATATCACGACCTCATCGAAGGGCTTTATCCGAGTGAAACGAGGTCGAAGAAGAAATGACAAAAATATATTGACTAGGTAAATGGGTTTTGCTAGAAGAACCAGGCTTCGGACAATAGGGC
>JAABTR010000578.1 GCA_011389755.1 Deltaproteobacteria bacterium
CTTCCGATCTGCTAACCACGACCCTCTCGGTGATCAACACGCTGGGGATGCTGTCGACTTCGGCGGCGCTTTGGCTCAACGCGGCAGGGGTCATAGCGAGGTGATGGGTGGACGAGGGGGCAAAAAAAGAGGGGATGGGAATGTCAGCGAAAGCAAAGATGAGACAAAGCGCGACGGTGGGGCCTATTTTGCTCTTCGCGTTCGCCTGCGTCGTCTTGGCGTCGTGTCGCCCGGTGGTGGCGGTGGTCCATCAGGATCACACCCGCGAAGCGGTCGACGTTTGGGTCGACCGCGAGTACGTGGGGCAGGTCGGTCTGGGTGAGGAGCTGTCTGAGAAGGTGGAGCGCGGCCACCATCTCATCGAGGCGCGACCGCGCGGAGACCGTACATCTCCTTGGACACGGGACGGGAAGGGGTGGCGCGTCTTCGTGGACCGGGGAACGATACTCACGCTGCTCCCGGTCGCAGCGCCTGAGAAACAGGCCGATGAGGGCCGCGAGACAGACAAGAAAAAGGTTCACTTGCCCATCGTCGCGCCCCAGGGCGAAGAGGAGCTGGGGGCCGAAGTGGGCTACGAGGAGCGCAAGGGCGCGGTGGGAGACAACCCGTACTGACCTCAAGAAAGCGGTGCAGACATGAGCCGATTGCATACGACCCAGCAGATGGCCCTGCGTAAGCTGACGCGGCAGGTCTTGGCCAAGATGCGCCACAGCTCGGTCCACAAAGTGCTGGTGACCTCTGCTCTGCCCGGCGAAGGGAAGTCCTTGTTCGTAAAAACCCTCGCCCTGGGCCTCGAAAAGGCCGGATACGAAAATAGACCCCGGATCATCCCAGCTGAAAAGCTCGCGGTGTTCGATCCGGCAAACACGGGCGGCTTGGTGCTCGTGGACGGCCCGGCGTTTTTCGGCGACAGCGGGTTCGAGAAGATTCCGGACGCGTGGATGGAGGCGTTCGATTCCGCCGTGGTGCTCCTCGTGGCGCGATCATCGCGCCGAGCAGAGGTCATCGAGCTGCTGGACTGGCTGCGCCAGTACGAGATCCGTGAGATCTGGCCCGTCTGGAACGAGAAGCTCACGCCTCCGCCAAAATCGCTCCTCGCACGGGTCAGGTATGGGCTGGGCTTGGATGAAGAGAAGATGCCTCGAAACGAGGACAGACGCTTCGAGCAGCGCCCTTTCAGTGTGGGTGCGGGCCTCGAACACTCGCCTCACAAAGACACGCGCAGCCCGGAGCCGGCGTTCGTGACCCAAAGGGGAGACTATGGCGGAAAAGAAAAAAGCAGGGATGAACTTTGAGAGGCTCCGGCGCAGCGTCGCGCATCACTGGAAGCTCGCGGTGTTGCCGGCGATCTTGGTCCCGGTGATTATTATCGCCAGCCGCGACTTTCTGCCGAGAAAATACAAAGCCTCGGCGGAGTTCTTCGTGCAGGACAGCATGCAGGTCAACCCCTTCTTGGAGGATATGCAGGTGGAGTGGACCGTGCAGAGTCGCCTGCCGCTCATTCAGAGCGTGTTGCGCTCTCGCTCCACCCTCGAGGCGGTGCTCGTGACGCTCGGGGAGATCACTGAGAAGAGCACGGAGGAGACGCGGGTGGCAAAGGTTAAAGGGCTGCGCGAGCAGATCGAGATCTTCGGGCTGGGTGGAGGGCTCGTCCGCATCCAGTTCACCGGTGAGCAGCCCGAGCGGATCCACAAGGGGCTGTCGTTGCTCGTGGATATTCTCATCGACACCATGCTGCGGCCTCAAAAGCAGTCTCTCGAAGAGGCCGGCGACTTTTTGGATCAGCAGCTCGGGGAGGTTCGGGCCTCTTTGTCGGACATAGAGGACAAGATCCAAACCTTCAGGCAGGAAAACGTGGAGGAGCTGCCCGAGATTTTTAGCGTCAACATGACCTCGTACCTCGACGCCCAGCAGGCGCTCATGCGAGCCAGCACGGAGCTGCGTGCGGCGAGACAGAGGCGGGCGAATCTCGAGCAGCGGCTCAAGATCTACAACCCCATCGCTCGGGAGCTCGAGGGCAAGCTCATCGAGGAGCGCGCGCGACTCGGCGAGCTCAAGTCGGTCTACAACGACAATCACCCATCGGTGATGGCTAGCGAGATGCGGATCCGGGAGCTGCAGCGGCAACGCAGCAAGGCGAACATCAAAGCGGAGGAGCTGGACATGTCGAGCTTGGAGAGCGCGGCCCGGGTGCAGACCGGCGTGCGCTCGGGAGGTAGCCACGACGGATCGTCGGTGACGAACCAGACGAGCGATATCGTCACCAGCGATCTGTTGGAATACAAGGCGCTGTCGGCGGAGATAGCCTCCCTTCGCGGCACCGTGACCGAGCTGAAGAAGCAGTCGGGAGACACCCTCGACTCGGTCAAATCCTTTGCCGCCACGGAGCGCGGTCTCAAGGAGCTGATGCGCGACTACGAGGTCAAGCAGAACATCTACACCACGCTGCTCGAGCGCTATGAGGACGCCAAGGTGACGCGAGCTTTGTCATTGTACGATGAGCAAAAACAGGTCTGGCTCATCGAAGAGCCCCGGCAGCCCACGCAGCCGGTCGGGTTTCCCCTGTGGCTCATGGCGGTGGCCGGGTTCGCCGGGGGGTTGGTTTTCGGGGTGAGCGCCGCCATCTTGAGCGATTTCATAAGCGGAGCTCTGTTCGATCCCGAGGAGCTCGAGGAGGTGACCGGCGTCGCGGTGGTGGCGGTGATGCCGCGGCTTTACGCCTTTAAAAACGGCCCGACGATCTGAGGGCACCATGGCACGGACGCGGCAAATTATTGGTCTTGGCTGGAACAAACAGGTGCTTTTCGCCTCAGTTGTCGCGCTCAGTTTTGTCCTGGCCTACGCGGCCCTTGCGGTGCATCCTCTGGCGCCGCTGGGAGTTGTCGCCCTCTCGTGGGGGGTGATTCTCGGGATTCGGTGGCCGTTTTTGATCCTGTTTGCGTTTGTTTCTTTTACCCTCGCGCGGGTCAGCGAGTTTGTCCCGGCTCTGGGGCAGGCCTCTTTGGGGAAGATCTTGTTCGCCGCGACGGCGGGGCTGTTTGTTTTGTCGAAGATGCTCGCGCGGCAGGCCTTCTTCGTGTCCGTGCCCCACAACAAATGGATGGTCCTGCTCGTGATAGGGGCCGCGGCTTCTGTTTTGACCAGCACCGACAGGGGCGCGAGCTTCGAATCTTTGACCTCGGGGTTCATCAAGGTCGTCTTTTTGTACTTTCTCATCGTCAACATGATCCGCACTGAGAGCCAGGCGGTGGGATTCCAGGTGCTCATCGCCGTGATCTGCACGTTTCTGGGCGGGTACGCCCTCTTGGCGCAGGTCCTAGGGGTGGATCCGGTGACCGGGCAGGCCCTTGTGGAAGAGACCCGGGCCGGGCTTCAAGGCGCCCTGGGCGATCCCAACGACCTGGCGCTTGTCTTGCTCATGGGAGCGCCGTTCCTGCTCGTCGCGGCGCTCGATACGCGCACGGGATACCGCGCGCTCTACGGGGCGATGCTGCTCATCGTCGTGGGAGGCATTTTGGCGACCCAGTCTCGGGGAGGGCTCTTGGGGTTGGCGGCCGGCTTCGGTCTCGTCGTGCGCCGCCGGGTTCGCAGCAGGATCGTTTTGGTCGCGCTGGTGCTCGGCTTTTTGGCGGTCATGGGGTATGCGGCCGGGATCCACGACCGCAGGACCGCCCAGGCCGAAAAAGGCGAGCTCGACGAGTCCGCCCAGGGGCGACTTTTAGCGTGGGAGGTCGGGATCGAGATGTTTGCCGCGCGTCCCATAACCGGCGTCGGTTTCGATCAATTCGCGCCCAACGCTCTGAATAGCCGCATGGCGGACGACAAGGAGCCGCACAACTCCTTCATCAAGCTGCTGACCGAGACCGGGGTTTTGGGATTTATCCCGTTCGTGGTGCTTTTTTGGATCACGGCCAAGTGGGCGCTTCGCACAGCGCGGGCCGTCCCCGAGGGCGAGACCGGCTCGAGCGCGGCGATGAGGCGGGCCGCGCCCGCGGTTTTTGCAGCCGTCGGGGTCTCCGCTTTTTTTCTCAACCACTCGTGGACGTGGTTCATCTACATCCTTCACGCGCAGACCGCGGTGAACATGGGTATCTTCGAGCCCAAGGAGATGGTGTGACATGCTTTGTCCCACGAAGATGATTTACTGGAGCGCGCTCGGGGTCATCGCGTACACCTACGCGGGATATCCGATTTTGATCTCGGCCATGGGGCAGCTTTACCCCAAGCGAATTAAAAAAAGGGATATCGCGCCGCGGGTGTCTGTGGTGATCGCCGCGCGCAACGAAGGGGGCCGAATCGGCCCCAAGATCGAAAATTTGCTGGGGCTCGATTATCCGGCGAAGAGGCTCGAGATTATCGTCGTGAGCGATGCGAGCGACGACGAGACCGACGATGTCGTCCGAAGCTTTGGAGCGCGCGGCGTGCGGCTTGCGCGTCTGGACGAAAAGTCGGGGAAAGCTACGGCCCTCAACCGCGGGGTCGCTTTGGCCACCGGAGAGATCGTGGTCTTTTGCGACGCGCGGCAGCGCCTCGATGACGGGGCTCTCAGGAGTCTTACGGCGTGTTTTGCCGATGAGAGCGTAGGAGCGGTCAGCGGTGAGCTTGAGATGCCTGACGGCAAAGGGCCGGGACTCTACTGGCGGTATGAAAAGCTCTTGCGCCGGGCTGAGAGCCGGTTCGACTCGGTGCCGGGAGCCACCGGGGCGCTGTTCGCGATTCGCAAAGAGCTGTTCGAAGAGCTCCCCGGCGCCCTTTTGTTGGACGACGTCTACACTCCCCTCAAGATCGCGATGAAGGGCCGCCGGGTGGTGTTCGAGCCGGACGCCAAGGTCTACGATGAAGAACCCCCCTTAGAAGGAGAGCTCCGGCGCAAGTCCCGCACGCTGGCGGGGAACTACCAGCTCATCGCGGTGTTTCCAGAGCTGCTCCATCCGCAAAAAAACAGGATCTTCTTTCAGTTCTTCTCCCATAAGATCATGCGCCTCATATGCCCTCTCGCGCTCATGGGGCTTTTGAGCTCGAACCTCGTCCTGGTGGCGATCCCGTCGCTGGAGTGG
>JAABTR010000579.1 GCA_011389755.1 Deltaproteobacteria bacterium
CAAGCTGCGAAACCCAAAGTCGCGAATGTAGTCGCCCAAAAGCTCCGCGATGGGCGCCAGATCCTCTTGTTTGCGAATGTGCTCGAGGACCTCCCCGGGAGGGTCATTTAGCAGCCGCCGCTCGAGCGCCGGATCTTTGGAGATCGTCCGGGCGATTTCGGTGAGCCGCTTGGCCGGCTCGAAGCTGATGACTCCCTTCTCACCGGCGAGAAGCTCGTTGTGGAGGTTGGACTCGGGGCCGAGCCACTCCCGGGTGAGCTTGCCCAAAAGCCCGGTGAACATGAAGCAGTAAAAATCGTTAATGTTCGGCTCTTGCCAGCGCTCGAGCAAGACCGCCTCGAGCTCTCGGTAGTACGTGACAAGGTCGAGCACATCGCAGGTTTCGAAAGGGATGTCCACGTAACGCGCGTAGACCCCGTCGACGTGCGTGCAAAAAGCGCGAACCTTTTTCTCGAATCTGAGATACTTCCACGTCAAAGCGGCGCCGAGCTTCATCTTGAAGACCCTCTCCTCGAGGGTCATCTCTTCCTCCGAGAAAATAAGGGCGTCCTTAGCCCAACCCGGCAGGGTCTCGCGCAAACCGATCATCTGCTCCCAAAACACCTTGTAGTGTCGCAGCGCCGGCAATACGAAGATGATGTTGTACCAGCTCAGGAGGTTGTAGTAGACGCGCCCCTCGATGAGCCCGAGCATGTTCTGGAGGTCGTAGTCGATTTTGCCGAGGATCTCCTTGGACACACCGGCTCCGCGCAGAGTCTCCTTAAAAACCACGTAATAGAAGTCTTTTATGATGCTGAACGTCAGCGGGAGCGTGATCCCGCCGTAACTCTCGGTGATATTTGCGTTGTCCCAGATTTTAAAGTTCTTGTTCGGAGGCAGCGACGTGATGGGACGGGTTTGCAAGACGAACAGCTCGTCACCCACCTGAGCCCACTCGATATCCTGCGGGCAGCCCAGCTGCTCCTCCAGCGACATCGCCAGGTGCGCGATGCGCCCCACGAGCTCGGGGCTAACGCACGGGGCCTGGCTTTTTTCGGGGCTGATATCGAACGACGTAACCCCCAGGCCTCTATCGACGTCGAGGCCCAATCGCGAGGTCTTGCGGGCAATCCGCTGATCGACGACGCGTCGCGCGCCGCGACTCCACACGAAATGATCGGCGTCCAAGGCACCGCTGACGAGCCCCTCGCCCACCCCGGGCACCGCGTCGACCACCACCCGATCCGGGTCTCCGTCCACCGGATCGACGCTGAAAGCCACGCCGGCGGTGCCTGGGTCTATCATCTCCTGAATGATCACCGCCACGCGGATTTTCTCGAGGCTCAGCCCCTGACGCCGCATGTATGCGACGCAGCGCGCGCTCAGAGCGGACGCCCAACAATTTTTT
>JAABTR010000580.1 GCA_011389755.1 Deltaproteobacteria bacterium
ATTTTCTCGAGGCTCAGCCCCTGACGCCGCATGTATGCGACGCAGCGCGCGCTCAGAGCGGACGCCCAACAATTTTTTACGGCCTCCTCCACGTTTTCTCGGCCGCTCACGTAGAGATACGACGACAGCATCCCGGCGAAGGAGCGCGCCGCCCCGTCTTCGTCCCGCGCCGAAGACCGGACGCTGACATGGGCTTTCTCCCCCAGCGCGTCCACAATCGCGCCGAGCTCCGAGGACAGCTCTTCGGGGAGGGGATGCTCCTGATACATCTGCTCAATGGAGGCATGGATCTTCTCGGGGCAGCCCCCGCGGTCGATCATCCCCACGAGCTCGCCCAGCTCGTCGTGCAGCTGGTTGTGGGCCAAGAAAGCTTCGTGCCCTTTTAGTTCGAGCACGTAAAAACGAGGCACCTGAGCCCCGAGCCGAACGAGCCGGACCAGGTTGGCGCCCTTGCCTCCCAAGTCGCCGACGTGTTCGGATTGAGATTTTCCCGTTGGATTGTAAAAATACATCGCCCTGAATATCAAAGTCTAAAACTCAACGTTTAAGTGGAGCTTGGCATCCCTTTGTAGGAAGCGATCGCGCTATCTGCTCACACCCCATCGAGACCACGGTGGACAGCGCCCCCGTAAGATACTGACATACACGTCTGACGTCAATGAATATCTTTCCGATGTTTTTATCGAGGATCCGCAAGCTCCGAACCTCCCCCGGTAATCCGCTCACTCCTGCCAGATGAGCTTCCAGGGGTTGCGCTTCAAGTCGCGGATGAACTCTTTGAGGTCATCGTAGATCTCGTCGTCTCGAAGCAGCTGCCCAACAGTGCCCTGCCCAGTTTTTATCTTCGTGACCACCTCGCCGACGTCCGCCAGTGTCTTATCCGTGCGATTTGCAATGGTTTCGAGCTTTGCCAAGGCCGACTTGATGCGCTTCGTCTCTTCCGGGCCGATGGTGTCGCCCAGGCGATCGACCACCTCCAGCGCTTTTTTGACGTCCCGGATGAGGGGGCCTAGCTCGTCATCCACTTTTTTTGATATTTTTTCGAGGTTGGCGATGGTCCGCGACACGCTCGGGTCATCGACGTATTTCTCCTTGGCGCTCACAACGAGCTCGCGCGTCTCTCCCACGAGCCCCTCCACGCCGTCGACGATGCGATCCAGGCGCTTGATCTGCCCGGTGTTTTCGTCGCTCACGAGCTCTTCGGCCGCTGTGAGAAGACGGGCGCTGCTGCCGAGCAGCTGATCGATGTTCTCGGAGTTGCGCTCGAGCATGGAGGTCAGGCCGCGCAAGAGCTTGTAGGCGTCCGCCAAAAAGAGATCGAGCCTGGGCGGATCGACCCCGAAGAGCTTCGCGCCTTTTTCCAGCTCACGGGGGGACGTCCCCGGCGCTATCTCGAGGAACGCGTCGCCTAGCACGCCTTTGGTCGTCACGTAAAAGCGGACATCGCTGCGAAGGGACTGATACACATCCTCGTCGATGGATATCCTCGCTCTGACGAGAGCCGGCTCCTTCGTCGCCGGATTCTCTGGGCCGCTTTGTCCCAGGTACGTCATCTCGGTAATTTTCCCGGCTTTGCGGCCCGCTATCTTCACCGCCGCGCCCGGAGACAGCCCGCCGGGATTTTGAAAGTAGACATCGAGCTGCTTCTTGCTGGCAAAGGACCAATCTCCCAAGACCAGAACAAACGTCACCAAAAGCGCGAGCGCCACGATAATCATGCCGCCGACTTTCAGCTCGAGATATTTTTCATCGCTTCCCGGGCGGCTCATTTCACCCGCAACTCCTCATCTTCCGGACGACCTTCGATAAAGCTTCGTACCACGGGATCGTCATTGTTCGCTAATTCTTCTAACGTGCCCAAGAATCGAACCCGCCCTTCGTGCAACATGACCAGGCGGTCGGCGATATCCAAAACCGATCGGACATCGTGAGACACGACGATCTGAGTCACCCCCCTCGTGGCCAGAGGACCCCGGATCAGTCTATCGAATTTCCTCGCTGCCAGGGGGTCGAGCCCGGTGGTCGGCTCGTCGAAGAGGATGGCCTCGGGCTCCATGGTCATGGTCCGGGCGATGGCCACGAGCTTGCGCAGCCCCGGCCCCAATGTCGCCGGATCCCGCTCAGTGAGGTGGGCCACGCCCGCTTGAGTCATGTAGCCGATCGCGCGCTCCCGGGCCCGCCGCTGCGAGACCCCATAGTGCTTGCGGATGGGCAAGGCGACGTTATCGAGACACGTCATCGAGTCGAACAATGTGGCCTGCTGAAACACCATGCCGCACTTTCTTCGCAGCTCAGTCAGCTCGGATTCGTTCATGCGGGTCACGTCGCTGCCTTTGAACAGTATTCTCCCCGAATCCGGTCTCAAAAGCCCAACCAACTGCTTGATCATCACGCTCTTGCCCACCCCGGATTTCCCCACGATGCAAAAAACCTCGTTTTCGTTAATCTCAAGTGAGACATCCTCGAGAATTTTTCTACCCCCGAGGGTTATGGAGACGTTTTCGTAATCAATCATTTTCCGGCGACCACGTGACTGATGAGCGAGACCAAAGAGTCGAGCGAGACGATGGCAAAAGACGAGCCGACCACGGCGTTCGTGGTCGCCCGCCCAACACCTCGGGCCCCGCCGCGAGCAGCCAGGCCGACCGCACCCGACACGATCGGGACGGCGATTCCATAGGTGAACGCCTTGACGAGTCCTTGAATCAAATCCGAAAACTCCACCAAATTGAAGTTCCAGTATGTGACCGGGCTCATGGAAAAGAGCAGCACCCCCGTGGCGAGCCCGGCAAAAGCAGAGGCCACCGACCCGATGATCACCAGAGTCAGCGACGCGATAATCCCGGCGCGCAACCTGGGAACCATCAACACCTCTATCGGATCGGCGGCGCACATCCTCATCGCGTCCAGCTGGTCGGTCACCGCCATTGCGGCTATCTCAGCCGCTATCCCGGCGCCGACGCGGCACGCCAGTAAAAGGCCAATCACCGTCGGACCGAGCACCCGCACGAGCAGCTTCAAGAAAGCAGCGCCCACGAGCTGTGTGTCGCCCACGGCGCGGGAGAGCTGAACCGTTGACTGATACACCATGATCATGCCCACAAAGGACATGGCGACCACGATGAAAAAGGCCGAATCGTTCGTGAACCTATGTGCCATCTGCCAGGTTTCACGTTTGTCGAGCCTAGCGGTAAAGAGCAATCGAAAGGTTCTCCCGGTCAAAAGGCCGACCGCCCCCAACGAAGCGAGGACGTTTTTCGCTCCGGAAGCAAAAGGGCTCTTCGGCGGCTCGCTGCGGCCGCTATCAGCGAGCGTAAAGCGCCCGAAGAGGCTTTTCATGGTGGAGGATTTCCGATGACGTGGGCTCATGAACCTTCGTTTATCTTCATTTTTGGGGTTTTCCACAAGGCCCCCCGTGCTCGCAAAAAAACTGGACCCGCAGCTTCAGACTATTACCGCTCCCGTGCGAGCAATGTTGCGCGAGCGAAATTAATCGTTAATTCAATACAAAACTTTCTTTAC
>JAABTR010000581.1 GCA_011389755.1 Deltaproteobacteria bacterium
CATGCATCCGCCCGCAGAAGACGCCGACTCGGAGCCGCGAGCCGAGCCCCAAGAGGGCGGGGATGACCCCGAGTACGCGCGATTGGTTCGCCGTCACCTCAGCTCTCGCCGCGACCTCATCGATAAGTGTCACGAGGAGCGCGCGGCCCGCAGACCGGGCCCAGGCGGCGGCCACGTCAAACTGAACATCGCCATCGCCCGAACCGGCCGCATCACCGGCTTCGAGGTGATCGAGGACACCTTGCAAGACCCTGCCGCGCTCGCCTGTATCAAAAGGGCCCTGCGACAAGGGAGCTACCCCGCCCCTGCCGCCCCCCTTGCCGTGGTCTCGAAGACCTTTCGTTTTGAGGCGAAAACCACCGACCCACCGCGGCTCATCCCTCCCAAACCGCTGGACGACAACCCCTTCGACTGATTTTGGCGCGCTATAAAAAAGTGCTGCCGCGTTTGGGGTTGGTCCGACGCCCGGCGATTCTCTATACTGGAGCGCGAGAAAGGAAAAGATGATGTCCTCAAGCGCCCGGGGCCCAAGGGAGCTCCAAAGACGCAAGAAGCTGATCTACGGTGCCGGGGAGCTGTTCAACTCCACCACCACCGTCATCATCTTGATGCTCTACCTCAAGTTCCTCACCGACGTGGCCGGGCTGACGCCCATCTTGGCCGGGGTCTGCGTCGTCGCGGGCAAGCTGTGGGACGCCTTCTCCGACCCCCTCATCGGCTCCATATCAGACAGGACCCGCTCCCGTCACGGACGCCGCCGGATCTACTTCGCGGTCTTCGCCATCCCCTCGGCGCTGTCGTTTACGGCCATGTGGCTGACGTTCGACACCACGTCGCAGGCTCTCACGGTCATCTACTACGCCCTGGCCTATGTGGTCTTCAAGACCCTCGCAACCTTGCTCAATGTGCCCTACCAGGCCCTCGGGCCCGAGCTGGTCCGCGGCTACGACGAGCGGACCGCGCTGGTGAGCTTCCGCATGGCGTTCTCCCTGGGCGGCTCGATCCTCGCCGGAGTGGTGCCCAACCTCATCATAGAGAAGTTCGCCCGAGCAGGCGCCGCCCAGACGGGGCACCTCATCGTGGCGGCGCTCTTCGGCGGAGTCTGTGCCCTCATCTGGCTGCTGCTCTTCGCCGCGATCCGAGAACCCGCGCGGGAAGAGGAGCCCTCAGGGCAGCAGCCGCGCGTCCCTTTTTGGCGCAGCCTCAAGACGGCCTCCAAGAACCGGGCGTTTCGGGTCCTCGTCGGCATCTACCTGTGCGCTTTTTTGGCCGTCGACACCCTGACCGCCGCGGCCAAGTTCTACGTGGAGGAGTTTTTGGCCGACCCGGCGATGATGCCCGTGGTCATGGGGACGATGCTGGGCTGCGCCCTGTTGTCCCTGCCCGTGTATTTTCGGCTCGTCAGCGCCACGTCCCGCAAGACCGCCTTCGCCATAGGCGCCTCAATCTGGATCGCGGGGCTGATGATCCTCTTGTTCTTCGTGGATCGAACCTCGGCGCGCTTCATCATCGTCGCCGCCTTGGTCCTCGTGGGCGTGGGTCTGGCCAGCGCTTTCGTAGTCCCCTGGTCGGCCCTGCCCGAGGTCCTCGACCTCGACCGGCTCGTCACCGGCCGCAAAAACGAGGGCGTCTACACCGGGGTCATGACCTTCTTGCGCAAGCTGACGACCACCTTGGCGCTCTTCGGGATCTCGCTGTCCCTCGATCTGACGGGCTATGTCCCTGCCCTCGACGAGGGATCGCGTCAAAACGACACCGTGCTGCTCGCCATTCGCTTGATCACCACTTCGGCGCCCGCTGTGTTTTTGGTGATCGCCGTGATCTTCGCCTTGAGGTACCCCATCGACAAGCGCACCCACGCCCTGATGCTCAAAAAGCTCACCCCCGGCTCGCCCCGGCTCAGCCCGGAAGAGCAAAGGGACTGGGACAAATTTAAAAAAAGCGCCTACGCGGACAACCCGTGACCGCGCCGACATTCGTCGGCTGCCCGGCGTAGGGGCGCACCTGCGTGTGCGCCCTTGCCGAACAACGACAACACACAGGGCAGACACATCGGTCTGCCCCTGCATGTGTGAATTTTTTTGCCCTATAATGAAATACAAATCGTTTTTATCGTTTTGAAGCGCAACAAACCTCCTAGTTATCGTTTTTCGCGAAAGGACAACTGCATGCGCTTTTGTATATCGGTCATTTTAATCGCGACGCTGCCGGCTTTTCTCGGGTGCGAGGGCTCGGATTTCGCCGTCGGACTCGATACGACCTCATCCACGAGCCACGACGATTCGTACCCATTGCTCGGAGGGGACACCGAAACCGGCTCGAATTCCCCAGAAGAGGAGACCGACAGCGCCAGTGAGACCCATGCGGTGGGGTCCGACCCAAGCAGCGATTCTCAAATCGAAGACACGCTCCCCGAAGACGCGGACGGCGACGGCTGGGCCGCTGGCGACGACCTCGACTGCAACGACGGCGACTCGAGCATCCACCCCGGCGCGGATGAAGTCCCGGGAAACGGCATCGACGACGACTGCGACGGCGAGACCGACGAAGTGGAATCCACCGACGAACCCACATGCGAGGAGACGGGCTTCGACATCAACATGATCCCGTCGCGGCTCATGATCCTCCAGGATCTCTCGGGTTCGATGGACGACAGGCTCGGCGGCTGGATCGGCGGCGAGACAAAATGGGACATCGCCCGACAGGCCCTCAAAAACACCCTGTCCAACCCGAAGAACGCCGCCATCGAGTTCGGCTTCGACTACTTCCCCATGCACAACAGCTGCGGCGCCGGAAACTCGGTGGTTCTGGACGCCGCGCCGAACCAGACCACAAAAATCACCAAGATGTTCTCCTATCTTTCGCCCACCGGAGCCACGCCCCTGTGTCTGGCCATCGCCAACTTCGATCCCGATCGCCACCCCGGCTACGCTCCGGCGTTCAACGCTGACGGCGCGCACAAGTACCTCCTCGTCGTCTCCGACGGCGCGGACACCTGCGGAGGCAAAAACTGCTCGGGCTCATCATCAACATACTCTAGCGCCACTTACCTGGCGGCCCGAACTTCGGATCTCCTCGACGCGGAGATCAAAACGTTCGTCATCGGCTTCGGCGGAGGTTGCGACAAGGACCAGCTCAACGCCATCGCCAAGGCCGGAGGCACGGGCTACAAGACCTATTTCGACGCCCAGGATCCCCAGGATCTCCAAGCCGCCCTGGATGATGTCGCCACGGCCGTGGTCAGCTGCGAGTACAAACTCAGCAGCTCAGAGGCCTCGAGCGATCCGGAGAAGGTGAACTTTTATTTCGACGGCGGCGCCGTGCCCTACAACCCCGGCTGCGCCAGCGGGATCGGCTGGGATTGGGTCGACCCCACCCGCGAGAGCGTCGTGTTTTGCAAGGGCAGCTGCGAGCTCCTCAAGTCAGGTGACGTCGGCTCCGTGACCGCCACCTTCGGTTGCAAGACCCAGACCAACTAAAAACCTCCAGGTGCAGGGGCAGACCTACGTGTCTGCCTTAGAACAGTGCAAGGAGCGCCGGGAGCAAGAGCAGGGGCGTTCGCTGTGGCACTCCCGCGGCGACACATGCGCAGCCACCTGTGGCAGGGGCCCCATCGTCGTCCGATCCGGGCGCGGCCGTGTCCGAATCGGCATCTACGGGATCGGTCGTTACGTCGCGCGTGCCCGTGTCACTGCCGGTGTGGGCGGGCTCGGTGTCCGACGTTTCCCAATCGGTGTCTGCAATGTCGCTATCGGTGGACAAAGGTGTGTGATCAGTGCCCTTATCACTATCACTATCACTGTCACCGTCACTATCAGATGAATCGGTGTCTGCCGGTTCCTCTTCGGACAAGGGTGAAAAGATGACACCGAGTCGATCGATCTCGCCTCCGGATCTCCCGTGAAAGGCGATGATCTGTTCCCCCGGTGAGGCGGTGTAGGTGAATTGTTCAGAGGCTTTCCCGCCCACGAGCTCGCGACCCGCGCTCGTGCGAATGCGAATGCGACCGACACCCTGGCGGTCGTGAACACTCACAACACCGATACCCACTTCGGTGATGTGTTCGTCTTCTTCCAAGTCGATGCTCGACTCTCCGGCGCCCCCGCCGTGGGACACCTCGAGGCCGCTGCTCCATCCCATGGAAAAGCCGTCGAGTCGCTCTCCAGACCGCAACGTGATCCAGTCGATCCCCTGGCCGGGAATCACCGCGCCCCCGTCGTCGAAAAAGCGACCCTGATCTCCGCCCTGACTCGTTCCACGGCCAAGCGTGGGCAATTGAGTCAAAAATCGCCTGGGTTCCTGTGGCCTCGTCATGTCGCAGATCAATCGCGTGCCGAGACTTGGGCTGTCAAAGGTGTGACGCGCGGGGGTTGTCGACTGGACGACGTTGCCTCGGGCGGTTGCCCAGAGGCTGTAATCGCGATCGAATCTCTCGCCATCGATGGATGCGAGGGAAGACCGACCCGCGGGCGGATCGATTTCAAAAAGAATCTCGTGTCCGGCCTTTGTGTTATAAGTGTGTACCCCGGATGATCCGAACGAGCCCGGGTTATTGTTCAACACAGCCTCCTTGAACTCTAAAAACGTCGAGCTCGACGCTTCGCCGACTTCCAGCAGCCCGTAACTGTCCGACGCCGATCTGTCGCGGCATTGTTTTGTGTCACACGGTTTTTCATACAAAGCGAGAAAGAAACCGTAATCCAAAGGACATTTCGGACCTTGAAAGTCGAAGAATCGCCAGTCCCCTTCGGTGACGGAGCAGTCCTCGGCCACCGGGTCCACCACGTTGCCCAAAGCGGGCGTGAGACCACACGCAAACCCCGGGCCCACGCAGGTGTTCTCCACGTGCTTGAGATCTTGATGGCCTTCGAAGCGAATCATATCGCGCAAGTCCGAGCTTCGCTCTTTGGACGGGATTATCGTCGTGGGCCGCCCCCAGCCGTGTTGTTTATCGGTGCTTCTCTTCACAATC
>JAABTR010000582.1 GCA_011389755.1 Deltaproteobacteria bacterium
GATCGATGTGGACGGCGCGGGACGCGAGAGTCTGGCTCAAGCTTGGTTCCAGCTCGGCCACGGCATCTTCGACGGTGCGCCCCGGCACGGCGGCCAGGGCGACCGCGGCGATCACGGCCGCGGCGGCGGCTGTTTTTTTAAAGTGTTTCATGGATCTTGCCTCGTCCTCGATGCGAAATAGCGCTCGACTTTTTCGGCCGCCCAGAACATGGCGAGCGCCATGGCGACCACCGCGAGGACCACGACCCCGGTGCTGAGCCCGAGCCAGTCCATGAGGGTGACCTCGCCAAGGAAACCGGAGCTGTCCCAAAAAGCGCGGAAATGCTCCACGGTCTCGCCGAAGACGAACATGCCCAGGGCCAGGCCCACTATGAAGAGGGCGCCGTCGAGCTTCAGTGTCGCCATGGAGACGATCGCCGTGCCCGGACAGTAGCCGCCCACCACGAACCCCGCGCCGAAGATGACCCCGCCGACGATGCCGGGCCACAGATGGGTTGGGTTGATAAAGAGCGCCCGGTAATCGACGATGCCCAGCTGGCTGCCCCAAAAGACGAGCAGCATGGCGGTGACGATGGCGGTGAACATCACCTTGAGCACCCGCATGTCCCGCAGGTAGAACTGGGCGGCCAGGACCCTCGCGTTGCCGAAACCGGCTCGCTCCAGAGCGAAGCCGAAGCCGAAACCGATGACGACGTAAAAGACGTTGAGCCAGATGTGGCCGAGCTGGGTTTCGATGTTGAGTGGGAACATCGGCGCGACCTCCTGTCAGTACCACTGTTTGCGAACGAAGTACGCGGTCATGTACGCCCCGGCGAACACCGAGAACATGAAGGCCCAGCTCCCGGCGGAGAGCACGGCCCCGCCCGAGAGCGCCTGGCTCGAGGTGCATCCGCGGCTCATCCGGACTCCGAACCCCGCGACGGCGCCGCCGAGGACGGCGAGCAATAGGCGCTTCTTGTCGTCGATGCGCGGACCGTGGAAGGTCTCTTTGCGCACCCTCCCGCCGAGGGCCCCCGAGACCAGGCCGCCGAGGATGACGCCGATGATTTCGAAGACCAGCCAGTTGTCGAGCGGGTTGTCCTGTTGGCGCACCAGATTTACGAGGTACGCGTTGCCCTCCACGTGTCCGGGGGCGATGGCGTCGGTGGCGACCCCCGTCGCGATAGCCACGCTTCCAGAGGCTCCCAGGCCGTGCCCGAACAGGGCAAACGACGCGAACAGTACGACGCCGAGGAAGATCCCCGCGGCGTAGGGGTTCATGTACGTGTAGGACTTTTCACTCATCGGGGAGTCTCCTCATCGGCTCTTTCCACGTGTCCGTACCCCGTGATCATCGCGGAGAGGTTGGCGAGCCAGGTGGGGCCGGTGGTGGTCATGTAGACGTGTAGGATCAAAAACGAGGCGAACAGCCAGGCGCCGACCCGGTGGATTGGACCGATCACCGTGAGGCCCCCGAGCGCTTCGATGAGCTCGGGGTAGGCGTCCACAAAGAGCTTGAGCAACCCCGTCAGCACCATGAGCGGCAACAGCAGGTTGAGGACGATGAAGTAGGTCACCTTTTGAAGGGGCAACAGGCGCTTGTCCGGAGTCTTGTCGAAGGGGTGGGGGCTTCCCTTGAAGATGCCTCTTATATAGTAGCTCGCGTGCTCGAGCCCCTTGGGGAAGACGTCGCCCACAGACGGAATGTATCTCTCGATGAGCCCGGCCGCCAGGTTGTAGAAAAGGGCGAGCAGCGCGTTGACCACCAAAAAGAGCCCCACCAGGTTGTGGACGCGCACGGCGTTTTCGAAGCCGAGCACGTCGAGCTGCGTGGGGTAGGAGATCTCGAACCCCGTCAGCAACAAGAGCGTGACTCCCAGGGCTTGTATCCAGTGCCAAAAGCGCTCGTAGAGACTGTAGAACAAGACTTTTTGGTTCATTGGCGCTCCCCCCTTTCGCTTTGGGACCTCTTGCGGGAGTTCAGGACGCGCAGGCCCCCGTGGAGGCTCACACCTGCGAGGGTGCCAAGGACGATCAGCAGCCCCAAAATGTCCCAGATCGCGAGTTGATTGGTGCCGTGGACGTACATGAAATTTCGGTCGATGGCCGGGCGAAGGACCACGCGGCCCCCCTGGTCTAGGGCTATCTCGCCGCGGATCCGCGCGGTGGAGTCCTCGACCAGGGACGGCAGGACGCCGCCGGGCGCGTACGCGGCGAGCTCGGCCGTCTGGGTGATGCGCGAGTCGAAGCTGTGGCAGGTCTCGCAGTCGCGGATGGCGAAGGCCGGATCCAGCACGCCGTGGCTGATGGTGTGGGGCTGGATTTCCCCGCGGATGCGCGGCTCGACCACGCCCACGCTCTTCAAGCGAGAGGCGACGGCTCGCACCTTGGTTGGGGTGTCGAGCCGCAGCTCGGATCGGGCCAGCGCTTTGTCGCCGTCTCGGTCCAGTGCCGCGATCACGTCTGGGTGGTAGCCCCCGTCTTCGGCGAAAAGCGCGCGCGCGAGGTCGAACTCCCGCACCGGCCGCGGGGGTTCGGCTTCGACCCAATACCAGGAGGTGATGAGGTTGTGGGGGCCGACGCGCAAGGCGCCGTCGATCTCTTCGTGGATGAGGAGCGCCGGTTCGTACCCGGTGATGAGCGATTCGGGGCGATTGACCTGTCCTTGGACACCGCGGTGGGTGACCAGGGGCGCTTTGTCCGCCGTGAGCAGGGTCCAGTCGGTGATCTTTCGGACGGGAGTGAGGACTCTTGGGATGTGGCAGGTCTGGCAGCCCACCTTTTCGAAGTGGGTCCTCTTGTTCGGCAAGAAATCGTGGACCGCCTCGGCGTCGTGGCAGTCCCGGCAGCCGCGCATGGAGCCGTCGAAACGCCGGGCCACGGTCCCTTGAGCGGTGTGCCCCTTGGCCAGGTTGTGATCCGGCGTTATCAGGTAGTCGCCCTGGGCGAGTTTGCGGGCGTCGAACTTCAAGTGCGCGGGGCTGCCGTCCCGGGTCTCTTTTTGGTTGTAGGCCGGGTTGTTCAAGGCGTGGTGACAGTCGGAGCACGCGAGTAGCCGCTGGGCGTGCACGTCCCACGGCGTCCACAGGTCGGCCTTGCCGGCCACGTTCATGCCAGACTCGAAGACCTGCTCCGGCGAGTAGACGTAGCCCGTGGTCTCGGTGGCCCAGTTGGACAGGGAGTTTTCGAAGATGACCGGATCGGTGCAGCGGCAGGCCTGGCCGTGGCAGAGCCGGCAGTTGGCGCTCGTGGGATCCGAGATGCCTATCTTGGAAGCCTCGATGCTCCCGTCCTCGTTAAACGCGTCGGTGTTCCACGCGAAGCCGTCGCCGGCGCGTTCCACGATATCGCGGCCGACCAAGGTCGCCGTGGAAGCCCAGCGAAATTTCCCGTCAGCCAGAGTCTCTATGCGCAGGGCGTTGTTGGGGGCCGATGTGTGACAAAGCAGGCAGTTGAGCTCTACCGTGCCCGACTCTCTCCAGTCCCAGGGCACCGGACGCCCGGTCTCGGGGTGGAGGACGTGGGTCTCGGGGTCGACCTTTGAACCGGCCTCGAGCTCGGCGAGATTCTCACCGGTTCGGCTCGTCTGGGCCGGGCCGCCGCCGACGTGTCTCGCGCCCATCAGGCGGATCCAGTCGGCGGTTCCCAGATCGAGCTTGTCCCAGCCCCGGGGTGTCAGGGTTCGGTAGAGCATGGGGTCGAAGCGGCCGAACAGGCCGGGGCTGACGTCCCACGGGCGCGCAGCCTCGCGCGCTCCCGGAGCGTGCAGCTCCTTGAGGCCGGCGCTCGCGTGGTAGTTGTGTTTTTCGATGTAACCGGCGTCGTGACATTCGCCGCAGCTCCTTGAAAGCGACAAGGCGCCGCCGGAGCGGATCACGGGCTCGCCCTGCTCGTCGAGCAACAGCACGTCGGGGTGGATGCTCCGCGCGGGGACCCGGGCCGGCGGCTCGAGAGCCCCGATGGTGAGCGCGGGCACGCCGTCTTCGTCGTGGTCCGAGGGGTGAGCCTCGAGATCGGTCTCGGCCTCGGTGCCGGTGCCGGTCGTCGTTTCGGTGTCGGTGTTCGCGGCGGTGCCTGGATCGCTGCCCGCATCGGTGTCTGTCTGCGCCGACGCGGCTGAAGCCCAGATCGAGCAGCTGAGGATCGATACCCAAAGGAGCGCGAGGGATTTTTTTGTGGCCGTCATCGCTCACCCCCGCTGATCTCACGGCGATGCGTTCGCCCCCCGATGTCGGCTGGGTCGCCGTCGTATCCGAGGGCCTTCCAGTCCATGCGGCCGCCTCGTGTGTGGCAGTCGACGCACTGCAGGGCGTGCTGCTTGGGAGCCACCATGTGGGTCAGCGTCCAGTGCATGTCCGTCTCCGCGAACCCGAGCTGACCGCTGAACGGGAGCTTTGTGGCTTCGGCACCCAGCTTTGCGGCCTTGTGCCAGTCGAACTCGGTCCAGTATCCGCCTTTGCCCCAAGTCTTGGGAACGATGAGGTAGTTGTAAACCTTGTCGTAGGGCTGCTTGGCCCGGTGCACCTTGAAAGGCCAGATCTTGGCCGTGGGGTCATCGATGCCGCCCAGCGGTTTGGTCAGGTGGGTGACGGCCTCGGGGTCTATCTTGTCGCCTTTGAGATAGCGCGCGGTGTTGCCGTTGAACCAGGTGTACTCGGGCACGAGGTTCTTGGCGTACAAGAAGCTGCCTTTCATCTTCAGATAACGGTGCGGGTCTTCGAGGTCGACGTCCTTGCCGGCCGTGGACCAGTCCCATGCGACCTTGGTGGGTTCGGTCTTGGCCACGAACGGGACGTGGCACGTCTGGCAGGCCACCGAGGCGATGTGTTCGTCGAGTCGCTCGATGCGGTGGGGGCGCTCGTCGTGGCAGTCGGTGCACGCGAGCTGGTTGACGTTGGTGGCGGTGACCGACATCATCTTCCCGCTGATCTGGTGATTTTCGGTGCGATGGCAGTCGGTGCAGGCGAAGTCGTGGCGCCCCATGTGCACGTC
>JAABTR010000583.1 GCA_011389755.1 Deltaproteobacteria bacterium
AAAAAAAAACGTCTGTCATCACACTCCCGCAGCTCAAGTCCCGAACAACTCGCGACCACGCGTTGTCCTAGAGGTGGGTCGTGGTTAGGGTTTGGCCCTAATGGAGGACGCATGTTGGAATTCGCGATGAGGACGTGGAGGGAGCTCGTCGGGATGTCTCTTGGGGTCGCTGTGCTGTTTGGCTGCGCCGGCCGCGATCACAAGCTGGAGTACGGAAACTTCTACTCAGAAAAGCTTGGAAAGACGATGGAGTTTTCTGTCTTGCGGGCGCCGCCGGGAGGAGGGACCCCTTCGGACGAGCTGCCGGTCTTCGTGTGGTTGCACGGGATCGGTGACGACCATTGCTCTTTTGATCGCTTCAAAATTTCCGGCAGCCTGCATCGGGCGATGGGTGAAGGCGAGCTCCCGCGAGCCCACTTCATCATGCCGAACGGAGAGCAGGGATTCTACTTCAACTGGGCTGACGGAACGCACCCTTACGAGGACTACATCCTCTACGAGGTCATCCCACGGGCCGAGGCCGCGCTGGGGGTGACACCCCGGCGGGACCGGCGGCATTTGATAGGTATCTCGATGGGAGGGTCAGGAGCGATCTACATGGGCTTGCGTCATCCCGAGATGTTCGCCTCGATAACCGCGATGTCCGGACTCATCATGAACCGGGAGCAGGCCGCCGAGTTCATGCAGAACTCTTTTTGGCGGCATTTTTTCGACCTCGAGAGGGTGTTCGGTGATGTGGAGGACCTGGCGCGCGCCGAGGCGTACAACCCGTACGGCCTCGTCGGCAAAAAAGACGCGAGCACGCAGCAGAGGATATTTTTGGCATACGGAACGAGGGAGAGACTCGGGATCCGAAGGACCACCGCGAAATTTCACGAACACCTCGCACAAGAGAAGATAGACCATCGGTGCGTCGTCTTCGAAGGGGGACACGATTGGGACTCGTGGAAGCCGCTGATTCCCCAGGCGCTGCGTTACGCCCTCCAGGGAGCGATTGAGCCCGATGGGCCGGCGCCCGGTTACGAGAATCTGGATGAGGCCGTGGCGACCGCGGTTTCTTCCAGCAGAGGTGGAGCCGGCGGAAGCTCGAAATGATCATTTGTTTGGTGTTTTCGAAAATAAAGTACACAAATGCACTTAAGGGGCTTGTAACAAAAGGGGTTTTGGGTAATCTGGGCTTGCCAAAAGGACGGTGGGAACGACTTTTTTGCGCAAGCTCATTCTTTTTGGGGGAAGGAAGAGGACATGGACCGAGAAGGTGTCGACTACCAAGGGTTTACGGGTCCGGACCTTTTAGCTCGGATCGTCCTCCTCGAGTCCGAGCTGGAGAAAGCTCGGCAACGAAGCGAGGATTTGGGCGATGCGACCCAGTATTCGAACCTGACCGTTCCGGCGGGGCTTCTCCAGGGGCTTTTGAATGTTTTGAATCGGTCGGCGCTTTTATTGGTCGACGAGAACGGAAATCGTCTCTTCACGTGGATTCACGATGAGCTGCGCCGCGGGCTCGGCATCAAGACCGGACAAGACGTCGATTCCAGAGCCTTGGAGACCCTTTTGTGGGACGGCCTGTCCGAGCGGGGCGAAGATTTTCGGCGGGTCCTTCGGCAGAAGCGATCAGAGCG
>JAABTR010000584.1 GCA_011389755.1 Deltaproteobacteria bacterium
ATCATCGTACCGGTTCGGATAGAGGGCAAGGACCACTGGCACGACATTCGAATGGCGCCCATCCACGCCCAAAACGGCGGAGATATCGACGCGGTCTTCATCATGGTCGTCGATGTCACCGAACGCGTGGAGGCCGAGCGCGTCGCCTTCGACACCGCGAGGCTCTACCGGACGCTCATCGAGCAGGTGGCCGACCCGCTGATTGTCCATGACATCAGTGGGTGGAAGATCTCTTTCGCCAACGCCGCCGCCTTGGCGGCTCTGGGCGTGGGGGATTTCGGTTCGCTCGAGGAAAAGACCCTGCTCGATTTCATTCATCCCGACCATGGGGAATCGGTGCGCGGCCGTCTCGAAGCTTTGGAGCGAAAAGAGCGACAGCACGGATTTCTCGAGGCCAGGCTCAAAGGCGCTCCTGGCAAAGAAAAATGGATCGAGGCCTCGAGCGTTCCGGTGGTATACGAGGGCAGGCCCTCTGCTCTTTGGCTCTTTCGAGATGTCACCGAGCGAAAGAAGGACGAGCAGCTGCGCCGCCAGCTGGATGAGCGGGTGCTCGAGCACCAAAAGCAGCAGAGCCTGGCCATTTTGGCCGCGGGCTTGGCTCACGACCTCAACAATTTGATGATGGGGGTCATGGGGCACGCGAGTTTACTCGCGAGAGAACTCGAAGACGATGAGTCGAGCCTGCGAAGGCTCAGGCGCATTGAGGAGTCAGCCGCGAGCGCGGCGGAGCTGACCAAGAAACTGCAGACCTACGCCGGCACCGATCGCCCTCGCATGCACTCCGCGCGAGCCTGCGAGATCATCGCCGAGACGGTCGAGCTGGTTCGCCCGTCCGTCTCTGAGCTCATCGAGATTGAGGTCAAGGTCGAGGAAGATATTCCCAAGATATTCGCTGACCGAGAGATGATGCGGCAGGCGCTCGTCAGTCTCATCGTCAATGCCGCCGAATCCATAGGCGAGAGAGCGGGGCGTATTCGACTCGAGGCTCGGAAGTGGAGCGCCGACAAAAAAAGACGCGGCAAACCCGCCATCGGCGAAATCGGCGAGGGGGAGCATGTGGTCATCGAAGTCGCGGACACCGGGGTCGGCATCCCCAGGGCGATCCGCAACCTGATCTTCGAGCCGTTCTTCTCCACGAAGTTCATCGGGCGCGGGCTCGGTCTCGCCGCGGTCTCAGGGATCGTGCGGACCCATCGCGGCGCGCTCTACGTCGAGTCAGAGCCGGGCCGGGGGAGCCGCTTTCAGATCGTGCTTCCCGAGGAGAAGAGAGCTCGAGACAGCGACCCGCCGCGCCACCCGAAGCTCGCTGCCCTCGCGCCGGAATCGCAGCAGATCGTGGCGCTGCTCGCCGAAGACGATTCTAACGTGAGGGCGCCCATGGCTGAGATGCTCAAGCTGAGGGGCGTGGAGGTCCTCGAGGCTTCGGACGGCGTCCGCGCGCTGGAGGTGGCGATGCGCTATCCGGATAGAATCACCGTCGCCGTGGTCGACATGAGCATGCCCCGAATGAGCGGAGCCGAGCTCATCGACGCGTTGCAGAAGATCGCCCCGGCGCTGCCGGTCATCGCGACCAGCGGGTACACGCGCCAGGAATGTGAGCGGCGATGGCCCG
>JAABTR010000585.1 GCA_011389755.1 Deltaproteobacteria bacterium
TGCAGAAGATCGCCCCGGCGCTGCCGGTCATCGCGACCAGCGGGTACACGCGCCAGGAATGTGAGCGGCGATGGCCCGTGGTCAAAGCGGCCACGTTTTTACAAAAGCCCTATGGGGCTGAAGCGCTCATCGCGGTGATCAAGACCTCGGCAGCGAAAAGCGCCTAGGGTCGCAGTTTGGAAAAAAAGGAAAAGCGCAAGATTGTGCAAGCCCCTTAAAAAAGAGGGAAGGCAAGTCATGAGAAAGCATGCAATCGCGATAGCATTCTTCGCGCTCGCGGTGGGCGCAAGTGATGCGCGCTCGTCGAGCTACCGAATCAAAGCCCCCGGGGAAGAGAGCCTCGTGCTCGTGATGAACGAGCGCGATTTTTCGTACTCAGGCTGCTTCTTTTTCGGACGATTGGCTCCAAAGCGGGAGGTGATGCGCGGTGAGATTATCGTCTCGCGAGCATTTCACATTTCCAGGCACGAGCGGATCGTGGAAGGCGATTTTCGGATTTGGCTGCGGGGACGGGAAGAGCCGTGCCCGGGGACGGTTTCCATGAAACGAGACACCTCGGTCGAGCCGGCCTCGCTGGAGATGGAGCTCTCCTTCGATGTCAACGCGGCCTGTGATGGCCTGCAAACCGACCTCGAGCTGTCCTTGGTGGAGTCGATGCCGCGATCCGACGAAGAGGGGGGCTACTCCCGTTGGAACTCGGACACCTACGTGCCGCGAGCAGGTGCCAAGGCGACGTGGCCGCGCTGGAAGGTTACGGCCGAGCGGCTGCCCTGCCTCGAGGATCCGGTGGACCCTGCCGCGCAGGTGGTGACGATCCTGCATCGGGATGATGTGATAAAGGCGGCGTGGCGCCCTTCGTCGACATCCTTTCACCACCTGGATGGAAAGTGGCTCGGCGTGGAGACCCCGATGGAGTCCGGTGGTGGTCAATGCTACGTGCGATCCCACAAAAGCAACGTCGAGCCCATGTCGATCCCCGAGGAAGACAGCTTCTTTCTCAATGGGCTTATCGCGTGCCCCGATGGTTTTGATTTGATTCCGGTCAAAAGAATAGCGGACGAGCGAGGTCAAATCATCAATGGGCTCTCGCCGGGGTACGTGTGCTCCGAGAGAGACGGAGACCGGGTTTCGGGCCCTTTTACGGCGAAGATGGTGGACAGGTGTCTCTTCTGGGGGGGAGGGCAGGCCTGCATGACCGACCGATGGAGCAAGGGGGCCGCTGCGGGGCTCTACGGTGATGGAGAGTGCCCCCGAGGTGCGTTTCGCGATCCGAAGACCAAGTACTGCGTGGAGGGAGACCATGCGCTGGGGCCTTTCCCGAAAGCTTTGGTGGCGAAGTGCGTCGAAGAGGGCGGCGGCCGGCAGTGCGCGGGCAACCGCTGGGATCGCTTTCGGCTGTCGGACCTGCTGGCGGGATATTGCAATTATGATGCGGAGTGTCCCTACGGTTACGCTTGCAGCAGGAACGTGTGTGCCCAGGCGCCGTGCCACCGAGGCGATCCTCTCCGCGCCATCCCCGCGAAAAA
>JAABTR010000586.1 GCA_011389755.1 Deltaproteobacteria bacterium
TTTTGGACAATTCTTCTGTGGCGATGTTTGACCGACCGGCCACATTGGAGCACGCCCTGGAGCGCCGCCGGGAGCTCGTGGAGAGTTTTGGCGGCCAGACCGACGCTTACCGATTGATTCATGGCAGAGCTGACGGATTTCCCGGTGTCACCCTCGACCGTTTCGGGCCCGTGTTCGTGCTGGAAGGCCACAGCCCCGGCGCTCCGGTCGATTCGATCGCGGACCAGGTGCGCTCCTGTTTCGGAGAAAAAACGCCGATGGTGGTCAAAACCCGCTGTTCGCGCCTGGGCAGCGACCTCAGCGGGCGCATTTTCGGCGAGGTCCCAAAAGAGTTCCACGTTCTGGAAAACGGGCTGCGTTTCGGAATACGACCTCATTGTTCGGAACACTGCGGCCTGTTTTTGGATTCCCGGCCGGCTCGCGAGCTCGTGCAAAAGCTCAGCGCCGGCCTGCGGGTGCTCAATCTCTTCTCCTACACCGGCGGGTTCGGGGTCGCCGCCGCGGTGGGCGGCGCTTTGGCCACCACAAACGTCGACAACAAGCGCTCGGCGGTGCGTCACACGGAAACGAACTATCAAGAGAACGCCCTGCCCACGGACGGCCGCACGGCGGTGCGGGACGACGCTTTCGAGTACCTCAAGCGCGCGCAGCGAAGGGCAGGATGTTACGACTTCGTCATCGTCGATCCGCCGCCCATGTCCAAGCGCAAAAATAACAGAGTCTACCGCTGCGAGTCGGGGTATGCCCCGCTCGTGGCCCGGGCCATGTCGCTCCTATCCGAGGGGGGCCTCCTCTTGGCGGGGCTCAACGCCGGACGCGTCGATGATTTTGCCTTTTTTGAAAAGCTTCGCCAGGCGGGGCAACTCGCCAAAAAGGAGATCTCCATCGAAAAATGCGTGGGGCCCGGCCCCGATTTCCCCGCCGGAGAGCCGGACAGGCCGACGGCTCGATTCGCGCTACTCGTCGTCTCTTCTATCTGAGGGCCGCTCGTCCGGAAATTGGTAGATAATGTCGTTTGGCCCGACCATGCCCAGCTCATCGCGGGCGACCTTCTCCAGATACTGCGTGCTGGAGTGAAAAGCTTTGATTTCTCCGCTCAAAGAGCGGTTTTCCCGGTGTATCCGAGCGTTCGTCTCTTCGAGCGCAGCGAGATCCTCGCGCAATCGCTCCACCCGCTCGAGCCCGCGGTTGTCGAGGATCTTACGGGGCACCACCACCGCGATGGTGAGCAAAAGCCCAATGAGGACCGCGGCGCGGCAGAATCGGTAGAAGGTCAGCATCGCATCAAGGATAGATCGCTTGGCTTTGCCATCAAAAAAAACGTCCCACCTTGGGGGGCCCTAGATGAGCCACTCCACGACGATGGGATCGTCTGCATCTCTCACGAGCCCCGGCCTCGGCGGCGGCGTGCCCCGCAGGGCGGAGCGGATCGCGATGCGCTCTTTGGGGCTCGCGTCGACGAATTCGATGCCGAAGCCCGCCGGTCGCACGTCGGTGACTCTGCGGGTCCAGTTGATCCTCTTGACCTGCCCGAAGAAGCTGTAGCTGGTGCCGCGCTTCGGGCCACCGAGGTGGAAAGAGCACACCACGTGCTCGCCGGGCTCGGGGAGCAGGTCGGATTCGATGTAGGCGCCCGACGGGCTCAGGTCGTCGGCCACGAGCGTGACGGGCTCATCCCAGCCCGGCGCGATGATCTCCACGGGGTGGTGGAGCGCCCTTCTGACTTCCATTCGCCTGTGCACCATAGCGGCTCTCCCTTTTTGAGGCTCTCGAGCCTCGATCGGGCGGTGGTAGAATGTTTTTTTGACGACTTAGACAGAGTGTAAGCATTTGTCCCACATAGTGCAAATTTACGGCAACCAGACGAGGGCCTCAAAGATCGAGTTGCGAGGGTTCCCAGACCGGGTTATGACGAATGTCATATTGCGAAGCGTCTCCTGGTGACTTGCGGAAGCGAAAGCGGGGACACCTGGAGGAACGAGCCCGAGGAGGCACATGATGGACAACGCAAAACTGTTGCGCGCGGTGTCGGTGCTGCGCGACTTCGACGATGAGGCGATAGAGCGTCTGGCCGGTGATTCTCGGACCGAGGATTACAGCTCGGGCCAGGTGGTCTTGTCGTTCGGCCGACCCGTGGACGCGGTGTGGGTGGTCATGAACGGCCGGATCGAGGTGGATTTGACGCCCATAAACAAAGACGACGAGAACCTGGTGCTGGGGCCCGGGGAGGTCTTCGGGGAGATCAGCCTTTTAACCGGGGAGCCCGCGGTCGCGGACGTGACGGCGGCGGTCGCGAGCCGCCTTGTGCGCGTCCCCCACGACAGCCTCACCCGGGAGATGGGCAAGAATCCGAAGGCCGCCCGCCCTCTCGCGCGCCTCCTGGCCGAGCGGCTGGTGGCGCGGGAACAGGCTCCGGCCGAGCAGCGCAGGGTCGAGCAGGCCCGCGCCGGCGGGGACGGCGAGCTCTCCGGCATGATGGAGGCGCCCATTTTGGTGCTCAACTGCGGCAGCTCGTCCATCAAGTACGCTCTTTTTCGGGATCGCAAGAGGGTGCTCTCGGGCTTGGTGGAGCGCATCGGCGGGCCCCGGGCCGGGATCAAACACGATGGACCGGCGGGTCGCTACGAAGCCGAGATCGAGGGTCGGGATCACGAGCAAGGTCTGGCCAAGGTCTTCGAGCTGCTCGTCGATCCGGGGCACGGCGCCCTCGAGCGGCTCGGCGACCTGGCCGCGGTGGGCCACCGGACGGTCCACGGCGGGACCAAGTTCACCGAGGCCACGCTCATCGACGAGGCGGTCAAGGATGAGATGGAGCGGGTCTCCATCTTGGCGCCGCTGCACAACCCGATAAACCTGCTGGGCATCCGCTCTTGCGAAAAGCTCCTGCCCGAGGGGCTGCCCCAGGTGGCGGTCTTCGACACGGCGTTCCACATGACCATGCCCGAGCACGCGTACCGCTACGCGCTCCCCACGAGCTTCGCCGACGAGCGGATGCTGCGCCGCTTCGGCTTTCATGGCACGAGCCACAAGTACGTCAGCCAGGCCGCGTGTCGCTTCTTGGACAGACCGATCGACTCACTGAAGATAATCACCTGCCACCTGGGCAACGGCGCCTCCATGGCGGCGGTGAACCACGGGCGCAGCGTCGACACGTCGATGGGGCTCACCCCCCTCGAGGGGCTGGTCATGGGTACCCGCAGCGGCGACGTCGACCCCGGCCTCATCCTCCATCTTCTGCGCTCGAAGATGGACCAGGAGGAGCTCGACAGCCTGCTCAACAAGAAAAGCGGCCTGCTCGGCCTGTCGGGAATCTCCAGCGACTGCCGGGAGGTGGAGGGCGCCGCGGAGAAAGGTGACCCAAGAGCGCTTTTGGCCATCACCGTCTTTTGCTACCGGGTGCGCAAGTACATCGGCGCCTACGCGGCCGCCATGGGCGGGATGGACGTCTTGGTCTTCACCGGCGGCATCGGGGAGAACGGCGACATGATCCGCTCCCGGGTGTGCAACGATCTGGGGTTTTTGGGCATCGAGGTGGACGAGGCGAAGAACCGCGGGCGGGTCAAGGGCGTGGTGGCCAAGAGCATCTCCAAAGAAGGTTCGAAGGTCTCGGTCCTCGTGGTGCCCACGGACGAGGAGGGGATGATCGCCCTGGAGTCGAGCCGCGCGTTGTCGCGAGCCGGGGTCTCGCGCGTGCTCGAGGCCCGGCGGGACATGCCGATCCCAGTGGGAGTCTCGGCCCATCACGTGCATCTGTGCCAGGAGCACGTGGAGGCGCTGTTCGGCCCGGGCCACACCCTGACGCCGGCCAAGGCGCTCTACCAGGCCTCGGAGTTCGCCTGCGTCGAAAAGGTGGACCTTCACGGACCGGGCGGCCGGGTGGAGAGGGTCCGGGTGCTCGGCCCGGCCCGGCCCCGCACCCAGGTGGAGATATCCCGGACCGAGGAGTACAAGCTGGGCATCGACGCCCCAATCCGCGCCTCCGGAGACCTGCGGGGGACGCCGGGCCTCAGGCTCGAAGGTCTCGTGGGGAGCGTGGATATCGAGGAGGGCGTCATCTGCGCCCAGAGGCACATCCACATGTCCCCCGAAGACGCCCTGGCGTTCGGGGTCAAGGACCGGGACGTGGTGCGCGTGGAGATAGGCGGCGAGCGATCCCTCATCTACGGAGACGTGCTCGTGCGGGTCAAACCCGCTTACCGCCTGGAGATGCACCTGGACACCGACGAGGCCAACGCCGGCGAGATCGACACCGGCATGGCGGCCCGCATCGACTCCATCCAGCGCAGAGCGGGGTGACCTACCCCCTAACCTCCTCCCTAAAGGGAAGGGGAGCCCTCGGCGCATCCGGGCTCTTCGCTGTCCAAGGCGGCGTCGATGGCCCGGTCGGTGACGAGGTTGGAGCGGCGCTTGGCCTTTTCGAGTAGATCCCTGGCCTCCTTTGTGCCGATGGCCCCCAGGGCTTTGGCGGCGGCTGCGGCGCTGAAGAGGAGTTCGGGGGGCGGCACGGGCTGAGCCCCTCGCACCAGCACTTGGAACAGCGCCTCGGTGGCGCCGACCAGGCACCGATCGGCCGCGGCATAGGCGGCGAGCTCCAGGTTCTTCGGCGTCTCGCCCGGGTCCTCGAGGCGGGCCTTGATGACCTCGGCGCTCGCCACATCATCGCGACTCGCGGCGATGCGAATCGCTTTTTCGCGCAGCATGGGATGGGCGCTCCGGGAGGCGTTTTCCAGCAAGGGCGCAAACCGCGACGGGGGCAGATCGGCGGCCTTTTCCAGCGACGCGGCCCGCAGGTGCGGCCAGGGGTCTTTGACGGCGATGTGCGCGAGGGCCTGTGCGAGCGCCGGTTGGTCGCCGATACCCCGCAGCGCCTCGACGGCGGCCTGTCGCACCGGCACCGCCGGATCCCTGAGGCCGTCTTCCAGGACTTTCCTGTGGGCGG
>JAABTR010000587.1 GCA_011389755.1 Deltaproteobacteria bacterium
ATTTTGCGGGGCTTGCCTGCGCTGGGGAAGGAACCCGCGCGAGCCGCGTGATGAAAGCAACAACGAGCACCATCACGTCTTTTTACTGAGCTTCCGAACGCGTCGCTCCTCCATGGCGCTGTAGAGAACGGGTACCACGAAGAGGGTGAGGAGCTCGACGACCATGCCGCCCAGGGAGGGAAGTGCCATGGGCAGCATGATGTCGGCGCCTCGGCCCTGGGAGGTGATCACCGGGATGAGCGCCAAGATCGTGGTGGCCGTGGTCATGAGGCACGGTCGCACCCGGCGCATGCCCGCTTCCAAGGTCAGGCTGCGGACCTCCTCCACGGACTTCGGCGGGGCTTTCTTGAATCGCTGCTGGAGATAGGTGGACATCACGACGCCGTCGTCAGTGGCGATGCCCACAAGGGCGATGAAGCCGATCCAGACCGCCACCGAGAGGTTGATAGTCTCCACCCGGAGAAGGTCGCGCATGGACTCGCCGAATATCGAGAAGTCCATGAACCAGGGCTGGGCGTAGAGCCACATCAGGATAAACCCGCCGGATACCGCGACCATGACACTCGTGTAGATGATGCCGCTCACGGCCACCCGATGAAACTGGAAGTAAAGCAGTATAAAAACCAGGGCGAGCGCGATGGGAATTAGCATCATCAGGCGCTTTTCACTGCGTACCTGATTCTCGTAGGAGCCGGCGAACCGGTAGCTCACCCCGTCGGGTACGCGAAGCTCGCCGGACTTTATCTTTGAGGCGATGAGTGCCTGCGCATCGTTGACGGCTCGAACCTCGGCGAGGTCCGACTGCTTGTCGAAAAGGACATAGGAAGTCAGGAAGGTGTCCTCCGACTTGATCATCTGCGGCCCCTTGACGTATCGAATCTCCGCGAGCTGCGTGAGCGGAATATGCTGTCCCTTTTTGTTGGAGACCGTGATCCGATCCAGCGCTTCGATGCTGTCGCGCTCCTCTCGCATATAGCGCACCCGAACCGGGTATCGCTGTCGACCTTCCACAGTGCGCGTCAGTGTCCGGCCCCCTAGCGCCACCTGTAGGACGTCCTGCACGTCGGTTACCTTGAGGCCGTAGCGGCTGATGGCCTGCCGGTCGATATCGATCTCGATGTAGGGTTTACCCACGACACGGTCCGCAAACACGGTCTCGGGGCGGAGTGAGGGCGAGGTCTTCAAGATGGATTCCAGCTCGAGGCCGAACTTCTCGATAACCTCGAGGCTCGGTCCTTGCACCTTGATGCCCATGGGAGCCCGCATCCCGCTTTGCAGCATCACGATTCTGGCGCCGATGGGCATGAGCACCGGGGCGCTCGTCACCCCAGGCCGGTCAGCCGCTTTCACGATTTCATCCCAGATGTCCTTTGGGGATTGAATGTGATCCCGCCACTGGCGCACACGCGTGCCGTCCTTTTCGGTCCGATACTCCGGCTTGTAGGTGATGACCGTCTCCAGCATGGAGACCGGCGCCGGATCGAGGGCGCTGTCGACCCGGCCGAGCTTTCCCACCACTTTGTCGACCTCGGGAATCTGAGATATGGCGATGTCCATCTCGCTCATCATCTCCTGCACCGCGCCGATGGAACCGTGGGGCATCGTGGTGGGCATGTAGAGATACGACCCTTCGTCAAAGGGGGGCATGTACTCCCTGCCGAGCCCCGGAAAGGCATGGGCAATGGCGGAAACGGTTTTGTTCGTTCTTACGGACTGAGGCAAAAAGCCCAGCAGCGATTCGAAGCCCAAGAGCGTCATGAGGCCAAAAAGGAGCATGAACGTCGGCATGGTGAAGAACAATATTTTATGGCGCAGAAACGCCCCCAAGATTGGGGAATAGAAGCGCTCGAACAGCCTGAAGGTACCAAGCACGGATGCGATGAGGCCGCCGACAAAGGCGGCGTTGATGAGCAGACCTTTGTCCGGGCCGAGCGGAAGCCAGACCGAGGTCAGCGCGACCGTCACGCCGAGAACGGCCAGGTAGTTCTCCAGTTGAGTCCACACGGCGACCGCTCTGGGTCTCAAGTGCGGACGGGCGAGCCGGAAGAGACCGAGGGCGATGACAAAGAGGCCCAGGAGGGTGTTCAGAAACAGCATCGCACCCCCGAGCCCAACGAGCAGCCAGTCCCGAAGATGTGCTCGTCCAAGCAGGGTACGAAAGATTGTCTTTATCCGGCTTCGATCGCCTTCGAGGGTTTTGGGCCTCGATCTCAGGACGATCTGAGCCGCGCCGGGCAGGATGACGATGGCGATGATCAGGACGCCGGTCATGGCAAACGTTTTGGTGAAGGCGAGCGGCGCGAAGAGCCGAAGCTCGGTGGACGACAGACCGAACACCGGGATGAAGCTCACGACTGTCGTCAGCACCGATGTCATGACCGCGGGCGCCACTTCGGCGGCGGCCCGGCGGATCGCGCGGGCCCGATTTCCATCTGGAGGCAGCTCATCGAGGTGCTGGTTCATGTTCTCGACAAACACAATGCCGATGTCCACCATGGTGCCGATGGCGATGGCGATGCCGCCCAGCGCCATGATGTTCGCATCCACCCCGGTGTACTTCATCACCACGAACGCAGTGAGCACCCCCAGGGGAAGGAGCCCGGAGATGAGCAGTGAGCTTCGCAGATTTCGAAGCATGATAAGGACGACGATCACGGTGATGAGGATCTGCATCATCAGCGCAGAGGAGAGGGTCTCGAGGGTCTCATGGATGAGGGTGGTCCGATCGTAAAACGGTACGATCGTCACCTGACTGACCTCGCCGCTTTCGAGGGTCTTTCGCGGCAGCCCCGGTCCGATCCGTTCGATCTGCTCCTTGACCTTGCTGATGACCGCCAGGGGGTTTTCCATGAATCTCGCCACGACCACGCCGCCCACGGCCGGCGCGCCGGCGTCATCGAGGGCGCCCCGTCTCAGCGCCGGTCCCACTGTGACGCTGGCCACGTCCCGCACGCGGATGGGGGTGTTGTCCCTGGAGACCACCACCGCTTCCTCGAGGTCGGCGATGCTCTTTACAAACCCGAGACCGCGGACCACGAACTCCACATTGTTGAGCTCGATTGTCCGAGCCCCCACATCCAGGTTCGATCCCTTCACCGCCGCGGCCACCTGGGTGAGGGTGACGTCGCCTGCGCGCATGGCGTCCGGATCCACGTCCACCTGGTATTCCCTGACGAACCCGCCCACCGAGGCCACCTCGGAGACCCCTGGCACTGCCTGCAGCGAGTAGCGAACAATCCAGTCCTGGATGGACCTAAGCTCGTCCTGGTCCCAGCCGCCGACCACCTCTCCTTTTTCGTTGCGACCCTCGAGGGTGTACCAGAAGATCTGTCCCAGCGCCGTGGCGTCCGGCCCCAGCGTTGGGCTCACCCCATCCGGTGTCGTGCCCGCGGGTAGAGAGGAGAGCTTCTCCAGCACTCTCGAGCGGGACCAGTAGAACTCCACGTCGTCGTCAAAGATGATGTAGATGGTGGAGAACCCGAACGCCGACGCGCTTCGAATGGTGCGTACGCCCGGAATGCCGAGCAGCGCTGTTGTGAGTGGAAAGGTGATCTGATCCTCGACGTCCCGAGGAGAGCGCCCCGCCCACTTGGTGAACACGATCTGTTGGTTCTCACCGATGTCCGGGATAGCGTCCACGGGAACCGGATCCCGCGGTGCCCCTTTGGGACCCCAGTCGAGGGGGGAGACAAAGAGCCCGGCGGCGAACAGCATCGCGGTGAGGACAAAGACCACCAGCTTGTTGTCGAGAAACCAGCCGATGAGTATTTCCCATGCCCCCTCGGGATTTTGTTTTGTGGTGTTTAAATCGGTCAATGCTGGTGTCCTTGGGCGGGGACTGGCGAGGCTTGCTCGGCAGCTGGTTTCTCAATCATGAGGTGCTGACCCGCCCCAATGGTGCTCTTGATCTCGCCGCAGGTGCGCATGAGATCTCCGAAGTAGGGGTTGTCCACGACCTCGCCCCGCTGCACCCAGCTCGCCCCTTTGCTCCCCATGGCCATGGGGCAAAACGCGAGCCGCACCGGGGAATCCAAAGGATTGCCGAGCCGCTCGAGCAGGCGGATGACGTGGCGGCTCACCGTCTCGAAGATCCCGCGAGCCTCCTCCATGCTCCCCGTCTTCGCGAGGTGCCCCGCGTGCTCGCGAAGCGAGGCACCGTGCTCTTTCCAGAACTTGGCTGCGGCCGCCGGTCCTTTGATGGAGGTCTTTCCCGATTGCGAAGCCAGCTTCTTCGCCGCGGCCTTGGCGTTTTCGAAGTCGTCCGCGGCCAGGCGCTCGGAGATATCGAGGTAGGCTTCGAGCACCGGCGTCAGCTTCCCTCGCTCCTTGCCGGTGATTTTGATAATTGGGTCTTCGGTCAGCGCCGAGTCGTCAGGCGCGGCCATCATACTGTTGCCGCCTCGAATTTGCAGATCCGCGTCCAGGGTGAAAGCCCCTTTCGTCACCACGCGCTCACCTTCGGTCAGACCGGCGACCACCGGATAGACGTCTGCGGTCTTCGGTCCGAGCCGAACGGTTCTCGCTGTGTAGGTTGGCCTCGCCGCGCTTGGGTCCTCGACAAAGACGATGGCGCGGCGGCCCGTGAACAAGGGCGCCGAGCTCGGGATGATGAGGGGAGAAAGCTTCTTTTCTGGGTTGGCGGCTTTCAGATCGGCCTGCACGAACATACCGGGACGGAGCCTCCGCCCTTCGTTGGGCACCGCCACCCGCACCCGCGCCGTGCGGCGATTGGGATCGATAACCGGATCGATGAAGGTGACCTTCCCCGTGAAGAGGTCATCGGCGATGCCCTCGACCTGGATTTTCACTTCTTGTCCAACGGCAATGTTGGTCAGATCGCTTTCGTACGCGTCCAACTGAACCCACAATCTCGAGAGATCGGCCACCATGTAGAGCACCGCCCCGGTCTGCACGTACGCACCTTCCGTGGCGACGCGCT
>JAABTR010000100.1 GCA_011389755.1 Deltaproteobacteria bacterium
CCGGAAACTGCACGGCCCCTGCAACAGGGGAAGAGTGCAATTGGAGTGTCTATGGCCGTGGATCGCACCCCGTAAACTGCGTATCCTGGCAACAGGCAGTTAATTTCTGCGAGTGGGCCCGCGGTCGTCTCCCCACTGAAGCTGAATGGGAATACGCCGCTCGGGGCGAGGGTTCCGCACCACGTTATCCGTGGGGAAATGCCACGCCAACATGCGATTTGACGGTCATGATGTCGGAAGCCGGTGTCGCAGGATGCGACACTGGAGGCACAATGGAGGTTTGCTCAAAGACAGCGGGGAATTCATCCCAAGGTTTGTGCGACATGTCCGGAAACATAAACGAATGGGTACAAGACTACTGGCACGATAGCTACGAAGGTGCGCCCAATGATGGCAGTGCCTGGCTCAATCCATCGAGCGGAGACCGCGTAGTCCGCGGAGGCTCCTGCTATGATGTTGAATACTTTTTTTTGGTCGGGTGGGACTATGGGTACTATAGGCTAAGCGTCTTTAACCGAGTCGGATTCACTTCATCGGAGCAAAATTCAGGCATGGGTTTCCGATGCGCTAGATAGTGTCGTTCGGCTAAACTCCCCCCTGATCGTCAACGTCAATAACATCCGGCTCTCCAACATAAATATGGACCTCCTGGAGCGGAGTCGCTGCACGAGGTCTGCGTTGAACTTTCGTACTGCCTCGGGAAGCTTCTGCATCTGGGGTTGCGAGCGGCACTGACCTATGCCAACGCCAGTCGCTCCGCAGCCATGTACGAGGAATTGTGCACGAGGACCCTCGAGCAGTTTCTCTCATCAAGGAGCTTGGGTCGCGACATCACGATCAGGAGAATGACCTCGATTTGCTCACCATTAGAACGCTAAGTGCCCCCAAAAAATAAAATTGGGCAACATTTTTTTAATGTCTTCTTCTATTGATTTTGGGAGAGGGGGGTCTTAATAAGAGACAGATTCAGCCTCTAATCACTCGACCGGACAAATGACAGCGCCCTGCATCTCGAGTTGCCCTACTATATCCTGGCCTAAGTAGTTGCTCGGGTGATAAATCGTCAAGTCGGAGCCTTCGAAGTTCAGTTTCCCGCCCTCGGCCGCAGTGGTGTTTTCGGCGAGCGTAATAGTGAGAGTACCCTCGACAAATCCGGCGATGCAATTCTCTCCGGTGTCAAAATCAAGGATGTTCGCGATTACGATACTGGCTTGTGGTGCGTCCGGATTCTCTTCATCCATGAACAAGCTAACCCTCAACTCGCCTTCGGGGACATCTTCGGGCAAAGACATCTGAATCGCCGGATTCGCCGGTTGCTGTCCCGCTACGTGCTGTTGAACCACAACAATGCTCGGTTCTTCGATGCCTTGGTCGGGATCTGCCGGGTAGTGGATACCCAAGGTCATGGTCGTGTTGGTTGGGGGAATCTTCGTTTCTTTGCCGGTGTAGTTGCCCTTGAAAGCCGCCGCCAATTTCATGCCTTTTTGCATATAGGTAGCTTTCTGCATGTCCGTCATACTTTCATCCTGCATCTTTATGCCATCAAGCAGGAAATTGAGGTTGGCGGTCGCCTGAGTCAGCGTGCCGTACTCAGGACCGGCTTGGATTGGGGCGTCATCGCTGTCATCTTGAACATCTGTCTCGCCCTCGCCTTCACCCTCGCCTTCACCCTCGCCTTCGCCTTCGCCTTCGCCCTCGCCTTCGCCCTCGCCTTCACCCTCTCCGGCGACGGTGGTGTCGTTATCGGTGGCTTCTTCGTCGTCGTCCTCGCCGCAGGCCGTGACCAGGCCGAACATCAGCCCCAAAGAGAGCATCGCGATCATCATTGTCCAGAACTTTTTCATTTGTGTCCTCCTCCACGAGTCGTTTGCCTCGTGTTTTTGATAACTTCGTTCCACCTATTTACAGCAAAGTGCATTTTGAGGGAACCGTGTATTTTTCTCCTCCGACCAAAACTGTGCCGCCCGAAACCATAAACCAGATTCTTCTGCGTCCTCAAGCATAAACGCCGGCCCGTCTGGGTTTCCCGGCCCGACGGCCAAAGGCAACCACCTGCGAATCTTAGGCGGAGCATCGAAAAAAACACTCCGCGCGGATATGCGGAGACTGTCTGTCTTGGGTGAAGAAAAGAAACTCCTCGCCGAGAAAGGATGCGCTGGATGAGCAAGCGAGCTTGGCCGAGCCTCGAGGACTACCTGCCGCCGTCGGCCGGACCCTCGCGGGTGGGCCGCAACATGGCGAACGACTACTTTTTCCGAGCTCTTCTGCGTCATGGAACCTTCGACGAATACCACTTCTTTTTGTCCAACGCCGCTCATCGCAAGCTCTTCCTCCATAACCACGAGCCGTTACTTGTGTCGCTCGGCGTTCAAAAAAAGGTTAAAATTTTTTTATCTCGTGGAGTTGCCGGGCGCTGTGGCGAAGACAGACGACATCGTCTTCCACCCGTCCGAACCACGTGACCTTGTTCAACGCCCTGTGCCGGGTGCGCGACAGCTTGGGGCTGTCTTTTCCGGTCACCGGCTTCATCCGCTCGATCAGCTATCAAGAGTTCATGGGCCCGCTACCTGGAGATGCTCTCGTGGGGCGCCGGGCAAAACGACGCGATCATCTGCTCGTCCCAGTGCGGCAAGACCGTCATCGACAAATGCTTTGCGCGGATTGCCGACAAAGGTAGAGCTTGCGGTTTTTTTGGACGCTGTCGTCCAAAGAGGACTCGGCGCACACGGTGACGTGGGCGTACTTGCCCCGCACGTACTCGAGCTGATCTCGTTGCTGGAGCTCGGTGCCGTTGGTTTCGAGCAAAAGATGTGGGGCCGTGCGAGCCGCGGCGTCCACCACCTGCTTCCACCTGCGGATCCACATGCACATCGAGAGCAAAAAACAGATATCGATGGGCTCGCGCAGCGCGAAGCTATCCCACAGCCTAAAGTCTTCAAAGTCCAAATTAAAAACGTAGAAACCGAGGTTCTTCGTTTTATTTGCCAAGGCCACGATGTTCGCCGCGTTGACGGCCCGGACCGACCCGTCGAGCCCAACCCCGCTTTTGATGCGCGGCGCGAGATGGTGCAGCATCCCTCCGATATTGCACCCGATGTCGAGCACCACCTTGTCGGCGAAATCGAACGGGACATGCTCGAGGCGCCTGGCCGGATGCCTTTGTCCGTAAAGCACGACCTTGTCCAAATCGATGGTGTGGTAGCCCGACTCGAAGATCCTGCCGCTGTAAGACGCCTCGTTGTCCTTGGCGTAGTCCAAGAGCCTGGTGACGCAGGCGACCTTCTCGTGAAAGCGCTTTTGCGTTTGCCTCTCGAGGAGCCGGCTGAGGGTGCAAAGCTCCTCGAGCGCCTGGTCGAGCTGCCCGTCCTCGGCCACAGGCCCGCCGCTCGCCCGCTCCTGCTCCGACCAAAAAAAGCTCTGTGTCGAGACGTTGACGATGACATCGCGCCCCACATCGTAGACGAGATTTTCCAGATTCCACTTTCCGCCGACGAAACCGACCTCTCGGCGCGTCTTTTGGATATCATCGACGAGCAGCTGAGTCTGACGGGCTATCTTTTTGCGCACATCGGCGTCGAGTCGCGCCGAGTCTCGCAGCAAGTCGCGTTTGAGACAGCGCAGATCGTACCCCTTGATATAGGCAGATACATATCCCCCGTCCCGGCGTATCTCCAAGGCCCGATTAATATGCCTCTCCATGTGGGCGGGCGCTTCGATCCGCACCATCGCGCTGCGGTACTGTTCGAAGAGATTCTTGTCGCGTGACAGCGCCAGGTACCGCTCACAGCTGCGCTCGGTCCCGCACCTCGGGACCTTCAAGATCCTCTCCTCGCTTTGGTCTTTGCCCAGGTAGACATCGAAATCGAGGCTGCGCATGTCAACGCAGCGCGCTCCAGCTACCCTCGTGAGGTACAGCCTCTTGTAAGCCGAGACCAACCCCAGCACTTGCCGGCGGCCCGAGATGACCTCTCGGGCCAGGCGGTCGGCGACCGCCCCGACCAGCAACCTGGCTGGATTCCCCGATCGCATCCTCATGACAAGCCCCCTCAATTTTTTTTAAAAGGAATCAGCGACCTCTTAAGCACCCCGCGCCGAAGACGCAACCACCGCCAGGCAAACCGCGAAAACCCGCTCTCGTCTAAGCGCCCTTGAAGATGCGCGGGAGCTGCATATCGAGATCTTCGATGTAATCGGCGAGCTTCTTCCAGACCGGTTCCACCTCGGCGATCAGGACGATGACATCGTGGAGCTTGCCGCGCAGATCCTTGGCATATCGTTTCCGGGTGGTCTCGTAGCGAAACCCTTTATGTGTGAGCTTTTCGATGAGCTCTGTCTGCTCGGCGAGCACCTCGGCGAACAATCGCTCGATCCCCACGGCGGACGCGGCCTCGGCCAGCTCGTGGTACAAAACGGCGCGGATCTCCAAGTCCTCGTACTGCGGGAGCACCACGGCCCGCAGCTCCGCCATGTGCCTCGTCCACCCGTATGGCTCCCTGTCCATGGTGGCGCCGGCGACGATGCGCCCATCGACACGTCCTATCAGGCGCCAGTGGTTCTGCTCGTCGAGCTGCTCGAGCCTGCGCCTGACGGCCTCTCGATCCGTCACGTCGTAGCGCAGATAGTTTCGGCTCTCGGGCGGCAGGCTCTCGAAATACTCCGCGAGAGGCTCCAGATCGCTTACGGGATCCGCATGCTGGATCGTCATCTCTTCGCCATTGAGAAGAACCACCTGTTTCATCTTCGCTGACATGAACTCCTCCTCTGGCATGGGTATCGGGCCTTTAAAATGGTACCGCTTCGGCGGGTTCGACGCCGCCTCGTTATCCTCACCTCATGATTCAATTTAGCCTCGCGGCGGTCCGCCGGCACCGCGGCTGCGCTTTTTTTTCGGATATTGACAATAAAGCCACGACAATCCGCGGTCATTTTGCGTCGGCATCTGCCTCGGTTTCGATCAACGGATCGACGTGTCCCTCGTGATGGTAGAGCAAAAGCCGGCTCACCCAGTCCACCGCCACGACCGCTCCGTTGTGCATGAAGCGATCTTCTGCGATGTTTCGCGTCAAAGCGCGCACGACGCCGCCGTGACAAAAGATGAGGTGGCGCCCCGGTTTCAAATCCTCTACGAACTCGATGAGTCTCGCGATCAGCCCATCCACGCTCTCCCCGCCCGGTGCCCCAAACCCATCGAAGGCCAAAAGCGCGCTGCGCGTCTTATCGCTCAGCTCCTCCCAGGTCTTCCCCTCGAGCTGCCCAAAGTGGAGCTCCCGCAGGCGCGCGTCGATTTTCGGTTCACCGTAGGCCAGCCGGGCGGTCTCTATCGCTCTTTGCAGATCCGAAGCCCAGACCCCGTCAAACGCCCGCGCTCGAAGTCGCTCATTGAGGCTTTTGGCCTGCTGCCGACCCAGCGCGGTCAAAGGGACGTCGCTCCAGCCGGCGATTCGATGTCCCGCATTCCAGGTCGTTTGCCCATGGCGCACGAGCCACAGGTGAAGTTCCTTGTTGTGTCTTCCCACTCTTTTTCGTCTTTCGTTCTCGTCTCGACCTCGGTCCTGAACTATTTCTACTTAACGATCTTCGAGCAAAAATTGAAGTCCCGCTCGAATCGTTCACCAAAACGGGAAAATATCCACACTCAGTTCACCTAGGACCAACGCGAGCAGTTTACTTTTTTTCTCTCTCAAGCGATAAGGGCCGTAAATTGGGGTTGCAAATACTACGGTACCAGGAGTAATTTTACCCCCTGGTTTAGATCATTATGTCGGAGCCCAACATACATCACACAGACAACGACCCGCGACTCGATCTCTTCGAGCGCGCCGCGCTGTCCGAAAAACAAAGCCCAGCCGGTGAGCTGAGCAAGCAGCTTCGCCTCCGCAGGCGATCATGGATAGCCACGGCCCGCCTCGTGGTCGCCAGCATCGCCGGGCCGTGGTCCTACCTCCTGAGGCCGGACGCCTTCATCGTCTGGGGAGGATTCTTGGGGTATGTGGCGGTGGGGCTCGCGACCGTCGCCGCGATCCGCAAGGACAAGATTCCGCGTTGGGGGATGTTCGCGATGATGATCCTGGACGTGGCCATGGTCGCCTTGACCTGCTACGCCTTTGGAAATCAGTCCACCAAGATCGCGATTTTTTTCGTCGTCGTCAGCTCGGGCTATCTCACCTTGGGAGAGCGGCGCCTGGGGTTCTTCTCGCTACTGTTTTCTCTTGGCTCTTACCTCATCATCATGCTCATGGAGGATCATGGGTGGATCCCACGCACCCCATATCCGCTCGTGGACTCGGGTGCCGAGCCGTTGTTTTTTTCCTTCGGCATCGTGGCCTTTGCGGCGGTGAGCATGGCGCTGGTCATGACCCTCACCCACAAACGCCTCGAGGAGCACGTGACCAACGAGCGCCGGTTGCTGGCGGCAGAACGCCAGGCTCACAAAAAATCCCGCGCCCTCCAAGTTCGCCTCGAATCCGCCCAGCGACTCGAGGGGATCGGGCGATTAGCCGGGGGCGTAGCCCACGATTTCAACAACCTGCTGACCTGCATTTTGGGCTACTCTCGCTGCCTCCGGGATGAACCTTCGGTCTCCCGCGCCGCCCGCGCCGACCTCGAAGAGGTCATCCGCGCCGCGGAGCGCGCGGCGGACCTGACGTCTCAGCTCTTGGCGTTCAGCCGCAAACAGATGACGAAGAGACAGTCGATCGATCTGCGCCGCTTGACCAAGGAAGTCGAGCGGATGCTCACCCGCATCATCGGCGAGGACATCGACTTCAGGGTGATCCACGATGAAGGCGCGCTGAGGATCCAGGCCGATCCCGGGCAGATCGAGCAAGTCCTCGTCAACTTGGCGGCCAACGCTCGAGATGCCATGCCCGAAGGCGGGAGCCTCACGGTCCGCATCAGCTGTGTCCACCTCGATGAGGACGCCTGCGCCCATCACCTGGAC
>JAABTR010000101.1 GCA_011389755.1 Deltaproteobacteria bacterium
CCTGGACCTCCATCCCGGGGACTACGTCTCCATCGAGGTCTCCGACACCGGTGTGGGCATGGACGAGGCCACTTTGTCCCATATTTTCGAGCCGTTCTTCACCACAAAGGAGGTCGGCAAAGGGACGGGGCTGGGGCTATCGACGGTCTACGGGATCATCAAACAAAACGAAGGCTCTATCAGCGTCAGCTCTCGGCCCGGGCGAGGCTCCGTCTTCAAGCTGTACCTGCCCAAGCACGTCGGGGACTCCGCCGAAGACCCAGCCACCCTCTGCCGGACCTGTGAGCGGCCCGAGCCCAGCAACGGTACCATTCTCCTCGTCGAGGACGACGCCATGGTGCGCAAGATCGCCGCGCGCATCTTGACACGGCGGGGTGGGTTCCGCGTGATCCAGGCCGCCACGCCCCTCGAGGCGCTCGAGCTCGCCAAGCACAACCACGCCGAGCTTTCTCTGCTCGTCACCGATGTTGTCATGCCCCAAATGACGGGACCGCAGCTCGCGTCCCGCTTCGAGAAGCTCGTGCCCAACGTCCCCATTCTCTTCATGTCGGGATACACCGATCGGGATTTGGCCGATCACGGGATGACCTCCAGCTCGGACGTGCTCATCAAGAAGCCGTTCACGGCCGAGTGTCTCATCTCAAAGGTCAAGCAGAGGATAGAAGCGGGTCCCGAAAGCGTGCGGCAGATGCTCAGGCGGAGCGCCTAGAAAAAACCAAACAGATATGGGGTCGCCCCATTGTGGGGATACATCAGGGAAGGACGTGAAGCATGTTCACGTAGGCGGCGCCGGTGGCCCCGCCCATGGTGCCGGGTCGATGGGTGATCGTCTCGCCGTCTTGAACGCCGATGAAGCGCTCGGCGATCCCTGGACGTATGATCACGAACTTGCCTGTGGAGGTCGTCGCCTCGGCGTTGAAGCTCTCCCCGCCCTCGTTTAGATACCGAACGATAGCCTGGCTGTTCGGATTCTGCGAGACGATCTGCGCCCCGGGATAACCCTGCCCGGTCTCGACGTTGCGCAGGCTCACGAAAATGCCGCCTTTGTCGACCAGCGGCAGGTACTGGGCCAGCGCCTCTTCGGCGCCCAGGGCCTCGGACCAACTTTGAACCGTCTCCAGGGGCACGAGCTGCACGTCGTGGTTGCGCACCGCTGGGGGAAACAGGTTCTGAGCCGGATCCACTTCGGGCTCCACGAGCCCTGTGATACTCGTGGCGAACCCCTCCTTCGACGCCCTCGCGACCAGACCCAGTTTGACGATCGCGGGCTCGCGGGTGTTCAGATCGAGCTCGAAGCGCCCATCGGCGCCGGACACCGCCGTGCCCAGCGGCTTGGCCCCCGTGGGGTCCGAGACCGAAGCCATGGCGGGGAGGATCTCCACCGTCACTCCCTCGATGTCTTCTAGGTTTTCAAAATTATTCACATTCCCCTGGATCCGAATCATACCCAAGGGCAACGCGTCCTCGCACACGCCGTCCCCCGGGTCAGGCGCCCCTTGGTAAATAGAGCAAAATCCGGACTGGCACTCGTCGAACATCCAGCAGGTCTGTCCGTTCTCCTTGTCACCGGTCAAGAAATCCGAGTCCACGTCGAACCCGGAGTCGGTGCTCGCACCGGTGCCATCGCTCGCATTCGAGTCATCGGAGCTGTCGCAGCCCCACAGAGCCGCTGCGAAAAACAGAGCCGTAAAAGCCTTCTTGCTGCTAAAAATCATCACGTCACACCTCCTCGAGCGAGCCCGGCGTCTTCCTTCGCAGCTCGCCTGCTGTCATTTAAAAACGCGCCTCGGCCGAGATGCCGAGCACGTCGATAGAGACGTCGTAGCGCCCGTTGTTCACGGTGTTGCCGATCTGCTGACCGTCGAACGTCGGCTGCCCCTGCTGCTGAACCACGCCGCTTCTCACCTCGACCCGCGGCTGGAAGACGTGTTGGTAGCCGATGGTGGCGTCAACCCAGTCCGCGATGTGCACGGTCAGGCCGCCGCCGAGCCCCACTTGCTCGGCGTACGGGAAATCCAAATTGAACGTGGCGTTGTCTTTTGGGTACGCCGAGCTCTGGTAAAAACCTCCCAACCGCACCGTGAGCGTCTCCGGCCACACCTCCACGTCGCCGCCCAATCGCACGGACCAGGTGTCGCGAAACATCTTAAGGAGCTTTGTGTCGGGCATCTCCTCGATCCCCCGGCCCTCGCCCAAGTCGAGGGTGGCGTCCAGGTCCACCTCGAACGACTCGAGGCTGCTCCACTGCTCCCACACCACGTCGAGCTCGATGTCGAAACGCGGCTGGATGAATCGGACACCGCCCCTAACGACCCAGGGGAACGACTGCTTCACCGTCACGCGGTCTTCTCCGGGGACGAGGTGGGAGGTGTGGAGATCCGACGAAGGGGCCTCGTAGCTGACGTTCCCAGAGGCCTGGACACGGGCGGGGAAACGCACGCTCGCCCCGAACTCGAGCCACTCGAGCGGCTGCGAGAGGACACCCAAGCTGCCCGTGGGGATGAAGCCGTCGGAGACGTCGATGGTGAGCCTGGCGTCGCCGCCCAAGTCCTCATTGAAGTCGGGATCGTTGGGCAGAGGCTCCGGGCGGATGGCCTGGCTCTGATTGATGAACGCGAAGCCGCTCATGAACGTAGCGCCGATCCGAAGAATCGGCCCCCACGCGTACGAGACACCCACCGTGGGATAGGCCATCAAGATAGAGGCTTTTTGGAGCGCATAGCGCTGGGCACCGTCCTCGGGGTACGCCGGCGCGCCGAAGCTCGTGGGGGCCAAGAGCCCCACCGAGAACGCCAGGCCTTCGACACCGAAAGCGTCTCCGTACACCGCGGCCAACATCGGCGCCGGGCCCAGCCGCTGCGATGACGAGACCTCGCGAAACGGCCGGGTGTCGGTGGCGAAGTTGCTGTAGTCCTGGGACGGATTGCCTACGCAGACCTCACCGGCCTCGCACGGGCGCGCGCGACCACCCTCGATTACGAGGCTCAGATCGTCTCCGCTGCGCAGGAAGCTGGAGTCGAAGATGATCAGGTTGCCGCTGACGAGCACGTGCCACCCCGAGTGCTTGCTCAGGCCCGCCGGGTTGTAGTACAGGGCGCTCGGGTTATCGGCCCGGGCCACAAAGGCGGTGCCCCTCCCGATGGCCACCGTTCCGGCGTCGGGAAACTCGAGCCCCGCCGACCACAGCTGCTCGGGAACCGACAAGAGCGTGGCCGCCGCCACGAGCACGGCGAACCGAGACGCTGACCGCACAGATTTTTTTTTGTCCAACATGCCCCCAAAAAGAAACTACATTTGGGTTTCCGTCAATATTCGAATGATTTTTTTCTTTCTCAAAGCGAACGGTTGAGTATCCTCCGTGTCTGACATGCGCGCCATCGCTCTACAGTCTGGAAGTAACGGGAACTGCATCTTCATCGAGTCGGGCAGCACAAGGCTCCTGTTCGATGCCGGGATAAGCGGTGTTCAGGCCGAAAAACGCCTCGCCGGCCACGACATCGACATCCGAGACGTCGACGCCCTCATCATCTCCCACGATCACTCGGACCACAGCCGCTGCGCGGGAATCTTCGGACGAAAGTACAAGATCCCCCTGCACATCACCCCGAAGACCCTCGAAGCTTCAGACCGGCGCGGCGCCCTTGGGCGCGTCTGCAGCCAGACGCCCTTTGTCTCCGGCGATCGGCTCAAATTCGGCGGGGTGACGGTCGAAACCTTTCGCACCCCGCACGACGCCGCGGACGGAGTTGCCTTCGTCGTCGACGACGGCCACGCCCGGCTGGGCATCCTCACGGACCTTGGCCACGATTTTGGGTCGCTGCGCAAAATCGTCCAGTCTCTCGACGCCGCCTTCATCGAGAGCAACTACGACCCGGAGATGCTCCAAAAAGGTCCCTACCCCTGGTTCTTAAAGAAACGCATCATGGGGCCGGCCGGGCACCTGTCCAACCCCGAATGCGCCGACCTGATCCAATCTGCGGGGGCGCAGCTGGCCTGGGTGTGCCTGTCGCACCTGTCCGAACAGAACAACACCCCCGAGCACGCCCTCAAGGCGCACGAGAGCATCATCTCGCGGGACGTCGACATCCACGTAGCCAGCCGCTACGGGTCGACCGCGCCCTTTGTCCTGTAGAGCCTCCCCTCACAAACTCCCTTAAGTTTTATCCCACATCGGCCGCTTTGATGAACACAGACGCGGTGCGTAAAAAAACCCACCTATTGCAATGGGGCATAGTCCATGTCGATCACAAAACTCAAGATCAACAGCGCCTTAATGGAGTGCGTCATCGATGGGACCCTCGAAGGCCTCTCCATGACCGGCCTAAAGCCCGATGCCGTCGGCGCCTCGCGATTTCAGACGTCGTCCAAGGCGCTCTCGGTCATCGTCGGCCTCCACGGCCAGCGCAACGGCAACATGACGATGAACTTTTCGGAGCGGACCGCGACCTTCATGGCGAGCAAGCTCCTCGGAGAAGAGATCCGAGATTTCAACGAAGATGCCATCGACGCCGTGTGCGAGATAGGCAACATGGTCGCCGGCCGCTTCAAGGAGATCCTCGTGGGCAGCGACTGGCAGTTCGACGCCATCTCCTTGCCGGCCCTCGTCTTCGGAGCCAACTACAACCTCTACCACCTCAAGAACATCACCACCGTCGCGATAACCTTCGAGATCCACGAGGTCTCCGTCGTCCACATGAACGACAAGTTCTTCACCACAAGCATCGCCCTGCTGGGCGGCTCGGGCCTGTAGCTTTTTATTTCTAGATAAAGGACGCGTCGCCCAGGCTCAGACCGAGCTCGCAGTAGTCGACCTCGTAGAGCTTCTCCGCGCAGGCGGGGGTGCCCTGGCACACAGAAGCGCCTTCGCAGACCGAAGAGACGCAGCGGTCGGGGCGGCACTCGTCCTCTTGACAGGCGCCCTCATCGACACAGAGCGTCGGTATGCAGATGTCCCCTTGTGAACACTCGCCATCTCCTCGGCAGTCGCCGCGCCCCAAAAGGCAGGTGCCGGCGCAGTCCGCGTTGCTGCCGCAGGCGGTCAGGCTCCCCTCGCAGACCTTGCCGCAGTCAGCACTGGAATCGCACTTTTTGCCGCTGCCCGCGCAGTAGCTGGGGCAGCTGGGAAACTCGAAGGATCCGCACATGCTGTCGATTCCATCAGTGGGGTTCGTGACGCAGCGGCTCGAGCCACACTCCCAGCCGCCGGGACAGGGGATCTGAGCGAGCTCGCAGACGCTGCCCACCTCCGCGCAATCCGCGTCATCGCCGCATGGGATTGAATCCATCGTACAGGCGCCTTTGCAGCCGTCGTCCTTGAAACACGAGCGCCCATCACCGCAGAGCCCTGGGATGCATTCGTTGGAGACGCAGTCCCCGTCCGAGGCGCAGGGCTCGCCGGCCTGCTTTCTGGTCGCCGCGCAGATTCCCGGGCTCGGCTCATCCGGCCAGCCGCCCACGTAGCCTTCGCAGGTCAGCCCCGAGCCGCAGTGCTCGCCTCTCCACGGCCGGCACTCCTCGTCTTCGGTGAGATACATGCGGCACGGGGCCGGCTCATCGCAAACCCCTTCTTTCGGGTTATTCGCGGCGCTGAGCCAATAGAGCCCCGGGGCACATCCGACGGACGGTGAGCACATATCACCTTCCAGCGCATACAAGGTGCACTGGCCGTTCACCCCACAAAAAGCGTCCGCGTCCCCGCATTCGTAGTCTTCGGCGCAGGACTCGCCGATGGCCTGATTCCCCGCGATCCACTCGCGACACGGGGCCGCGTCAAAGGGAGCCGGAGACAAAACGAAGCAGTCGTTTTTCGGCGCGACATACTGGGAGAAGCACGCCTCGGCCGAGGCGGAGTCGAGGCTCACCGTGCCGGCGTCGAGGGCGAAGAAGAGCTCCACCCAAGCCAGCTCGCAGTGCAGCTTCATGTCTCTGTGACATTGGGCTTCGCCCGGCGCGAGCTCCACTCCCAGCTTGGCCTCTATCTCCTGGGCCATGCAGCACGCGAACATGTCGTGGCACATGACCCGAGCCACCTCCGCGCACAAGCTCTCGGCGGTTATCTCCAGATCGAGGCCGCCCTCATCCGAAGAGCCTGTGTCCAAACCCGTGCCTGTCTCCGACTCGGTCGACGGCGCCGGGTCTTCGCCGCTGTCGCCTGCGCTGTCGGTGCTGACCGGTTCGGTCGCTGTGTCGCTTTGAGAGTCCAAGAGGCTATCAGTGCTCAAAGTGCCCGTGCCCTCCGACTTCTTCGCCCCTCCCGAGTCCTCGCACCCCAAAAAGCCGATAGCCGATGACAGCAAAGCCGCCGACACCCAAACGAATCGTTTTGAACTCATCACTCGCCTCCCTGCCGTCTTTTTCGCGAAAAAAATTTAACCGAGCAGAAAAGAAAACCTAGCTCACTTCAAACAGGAAAAAACAATAAAGTTTTAAGCAAAAAGACCGCGCTGCAAAAGGCCCATGACCTGCCCGTTTGCGCTCGGACCGCGAGACCTTCAAAAAGCGGCGCGACATGAGCGATCGCATAGACCCCGCCCTCTTAATTCGTTCACAATAGAGGCTCGATAACAAATGCCAAAACAACCGCGAGGTGGACATGAATCTCAACCTCACCCAGGAGCAGCGTCTCATCCGCGACATGGCGCGAGATTTCGCTAAAAACGAGCTCGCTCCAAGGGCGCTCGCGTGGGACCTTGACGCGTCCTTTCCCGAGGATCAAATTCGGCAGATGGCCGAGCTCGGGCTCATGGGGGTCAACGTGCCCGAATCCCTGGGAGGCGCAGAAGCGGGCCCCGAGGCTCTGTCCATGGCCATCACAGAGATCGCGAAGGGCTGCGCATCGTGCGCGGTGACGATGTCGGTGACCAACATGGTCGGCGAGGTCATCGCGAAATTCGGCACGGACGAACAAAAACGCGCGTACTGTCCCAAGATCACCTCGGGCGAGTACTTAGCCGGAGCTTTTTGCCTGTCCGAAGCCGGCGCCGGGTCGGATCCGGGATCCATGAAGACCACCGCGGTCAAAAGAGGAGATCGCTGGATACTCAGCGGTGAGAAGATGTGGATCACCTCCGGGGCCTACGCCGGAGTCCACGTGGTGTGGGCGCGCACAGGCGGCAAAGGCACCAAGGGCATCTCCTGTTTTCTCGTCGAAGCTGGAACGGAAGGGATGTCCACCGGTAAAAAAGAGGACAAGATGGGGCTGCGGGCCTCCAACACCGTCCCCGTTTTGTTCGAAGACTGCGCGGTCCCCGAGTCCGCGCTCCTCGGCGAGGTCGACAAAGGGTTTGCCATCGCGATGATGGCCCTCGACGGAGGGCGCATCGGCATCGCCTCCCAAGCGCTGGGCATCGGGCTCGCGGCCCGTGACGAGGCTGTGAGCTACGCCAAGGAGCGCGTCCAGTTCAAAAGGCCCATCGCCGATTTCCAGGGCATCCAGTGGATGCTGGCCGACAACGAGACCGAGCTGTGCGCGGCGCGCGCCCTCACCCTGAGAGCCGCGTGGCTCAAAGGAAAGGGCCGCCCTTTTAGCTACGAGGCGTCCATGGCCAAGACGTTTGCCAGCGAGGCCGCCGGCAGAGTCTGCGACAACGCGTTGCAGATCCACGGAGGGTACGGGTACGTCAAGGAGTACCCCATCGAACGCCACTACAGAGACGTCCGGGTGACTCGAATCTACGAGGGCACCAACCAGATCCAGCGGCTGGTCATCGCCCGCCACCTGCTCGAAGGGCTGTGACGGCGCCCGGCGCGGCCTCAGCCGAACTTTTGAGCTCGCGAAACTGGGCATCGTGCCAGGCGAGCATCTCCAAGACCCCCACCTCGGCGAGCCACCTGGGGCCATGGGGGCCCTTGGTCGTGATGAGCTCGCTGCCGAGACCCTCTTGTTTGAGTTTCTTCGCAAGGGTTGCGATGGCGTCACGGTAGGGATCCCGCGAGCTGGTGGCCAAAAATACAGGCTTGGCCCCGTGCTCCCCAAACGCCGCGGCGAATTTGCTCACGTACCGGCTGACGGAGCGCTCACCCACCGCCGCTTGGATCCCACCCACCGCGCCAAAGAGCTCGGGACGGCGGGCAAAGACCTCGAACGAGACGAATCCCCCGAAGGAGCAGCCGTCGATAGCGGTCAGCCCCGGCTGATCGCTGCCACCAAACCGCTCGCGCACCTTTGGCAAGAGGCGCTCCCCTATCCAATCGGCGTACCGATCGAGCGCGCGGCGCGTGGCCATTTTGTACATATTCGGAGCGTACGGGCAAACGAGCAACACATCGCCGAGAGGGTGGCGCGCCAGGCGCTCGTTCAAGACCTCTGCCCGTTGTCGCGTGAGAAAGCGCCGCTTTTTGAGTCCGCGCTCCACCGGCGGATCCACGAGCCTCGCCAGTGACGAGCCCAGCCCATATCTTTCCACCCAGGCGTAGACGCCGTCACGCGGATGCCGGGTCTCGGCCAAGCCGTGGATCAAAACGAGCACCGGCAAATCTTTAGCGCCCTGTTTTTTTGGGCGAACGACCACAGCTCGATTGGAAATGCCGCCGGAGACCCTGAGGTCCTCCAGGGTGTACCCGGTCGGCAAGCCCCATCTCTTTAAGTCCGACGTCGCGCCCGGGGAGGGAAACGCGGCGCAAAGCGCGGCGGCCCCAGCCAACCGGAGAAAACCCCGGCGACCCAAGCCGCCCGTCTCGTTCTGGGTTATGCTCTCAAATACCCGCACCTGACTGAAACCTGTCGTTGCGCACAGTTGCCTGATGAATGCGGCTGCCCGGTGGAACGCTTCGGGTCAACCAGACGTTACCGCCGATAACCGAACCTTTGCCGATACTCACCGTCCCCAAAATCGTGGCCCCCGAGTAGATGATGACATCGTCCTCGACGGTGGGGTGGCGACGGATCCCCTTGACCGGGTTCCCGTTCTCGTCGAGGGGGAAGCTCTTGGCGCCCAGGGTCACGCCCTGGTAGATGCGTACCCGCTTCCCGATGACGCTCGTCTCGCCGATGACCACACCGGTGCCATGGTCGATGAACATGCTCTCATCGATGGTGGCCCCCGGATGGATGTCGATGCCGGTTATCGAGTGGGCGTGCTCCGTGATTATTCGCGGGATCACGGGAACTTCGAGCTTGTAGAGCTCGTGGGCCAGGCGGTAGTTGGTGAGCGCCAAGATCCCCGGATAGCACAGCACCGTCTCGTCGGGGCTGCTCGCCGCCGGATCGCCCTCGTACGCCGCGGACACATCGGTAGACAAGAGGCGCTGGATCTCGGGCAGACGGCGCAGAAAGCTCCGGGTGACCTCCGAGGAGCGGTTCTCGCAGTCGCTGCACAGATCAGAGGTGGTGGCCGTGCAGACGAAGCACAACCCCCGCAGCACCTGGTCCCTCAAGTCGCGCAAGAGGTTGTCGAGGGTGGCTCCCACGTGGAACTCCATGTTCTCGAGGTTTATCTCCGAGGTGCCGAAGTAACCGGGGAAAAGCACCGAGCGCAGGTCCTCCACCAGGTGGATGATGATTCTCCGAGAGGGCAGCGCCGCGTGGCCGGTCCCTCTGAGCACCGGGCTGTCTTGGGAGCGACACGTCTTGCACAATTCGCCGACGACCTGGGCCAAGCCGCCGTTTAGAGAAGCGGGTGTGACCGACGACCGCCCAAACCCAGGCCCCGCTGACTTGCATGTTCCGCTCATCTCAGTCCTCGAACAGCCACGTACTCAAGTAGCGCTCACCGGTGTCGCACCCTATCGTGACGATGGTCTTTCCGGCGTTCTCCGGGCGACGGGCCACCTCCAGGGCGGCGTAGACGTTGGCCCCTGCCGAGATCCCCAGCAACAAGCCCTCCTGCCTGGCCAAGGCGCGCGCCGTCCGGCCGGCGTCCTCATGGCCGACCTTGACCACCTCGTCGACGACCGACATGTCGAGGACCTCGGGCACGAACCCAGCTCCGATCCCTTGGATTTTATGGGGCCCCGGATCGCCTCCCGACAGTACCGGCGAGTCCACGGGCTCCACCGCGATCGCTCTAAAATCCGGATTCTTGTTTTTGAGCGCGGAGCCTACCCCCGTTATCGTGCCGCCCGTTCCCACGCCGGCCACCAAGATGTCGACGCGGCCCCCCGTGTCCTCCCAGATCTCGAGCGCGGTCGTCTCCCTGTGAATCTGTGGGTTCGCCGGGTTGGAGAACTGCTGAAGCATAATGTGATCCTCGCCAGCGTGCACCAGCTCCTGAGCCTTGCGGATGGCTCCCGGCATCCCCTCGGAGCCGGGGGTCAAGACGAGCTCGGCCCCAAAGACCGCCAAGAGCTTCCTGCGCTCGAGGCTCATGGTGTCGGGCATGGTCAGGAGCAACCGGTACCCCTTGGCCGCGCACAGAAAAGCCAAGGCGATGCCCGTATTGCCACTGGTGGGCTCTACGATCACCGTGCCCGCGCCGATCTTTCCTTCTTTTTCCGCGGCGGCTATCATGCTCGCCCCGATGCGATCTTTGACGCTCGAGCAGGGGTTGAACGACTCCAACTTCACGAGCACGTGTGCGTCTATGTCCTTGGCCATCCGGGAAAGTCGCACAAGCGGCGTCCTCCCGACCAGCTCCGTCACGTTTTCGTAAACTTTCCCCATCTCCCACCTCTCATCAGGCTCAAATGGCCGGTTTTATTAGCGAACCTCAAAAAAAAGGCTCGCCTTCGAAAGGGGCGACCTGTCGACCTTTTTTTTAACTTAACACCGCGAGGGTTACGCGCCGACTCCGCACTGTCTTTGATGTGTCTGGTACACGAGGTCGGCGAGCGTTACACCTTCGAGGACAACCGAGATGGCGTCGTTGACCTGACGCCAGACCCCCTGGGCGACGCAATTCGTATCGCGATCGCATCTCCCCGGATAGATCAGGCAGTCGACGATGGCCAAGTCCCCCTCCAAGGCTTCGAAGACCTGACGCACCAGAATCTCGGCAGGGGCTTTGGCCAGCACGTAGCCGCCACGCGCTCCTAAAATCGAGCGAACGAGCCCGGCATCCTTGAGCGAGGTTAAAAGCGCGTGCAGGTATTTCCGAGAAAAGCCCTGCCTCTCGGCGATGTCTCCCATCAGCACCGGCCCTTCACCGTAGGCGCTGGCCAACTCGATCATCGCTCTGAGACCATAACGTCCCCTGGTCGACAGTTTCAACATTCCTGACATCTCCTAGCGCGTCTCGCCTTCGCGCCTCTTTCGACTCTCGTTTCGAGTAAAAGCCTTCGACCTTTTGCTCGTCCTGTTTGGCTCTTCTCGGGGATGGATCGTCACCACCCCGCGCGGGGAAAAACCTCTATTAACCATAAGTTTACTTCAGCTCAAAACACGATCAAAGCCCCCTGATGATCTTATTTTCACAACCGCTCAATATTTCGCCTTGCGAATCCTCCCTGACGCGAACATCTCTTCCACCGCTCTTCGCGCCTGGGAGGCTATCGGCTCGGCGATGGTGACACGTCCGTGCCGTGTTTCGAGGGCGGCCATGACGTTTTCGAGTCGGGTCTTCTTCATATTGGGACAGGTGGCGCGCTCATCGAGGGGGACGAACTTTTTCGCCGGGTTCTCTCGCTCGAGTCTGTCGATGAGCCCGACCTCCGTGCCGACGATCACCACGGGAGCCGAGGTTTCGCGGGCAAAGCGGCACATGCCTCCGGTGCTAAGCACGGCGTCCGCGGCCTCGCAAACATCGGGTCTGGACTCGGGGTGCACGATGACAGGAGCGCCCGGGTGTTCCCTCCGCGCCCGCTCGACGTGCTCGACGACCAGCTTCGCGTGGGTGGGGCAGTATCCCGGCCACTTGATGAGGGAGCGTCCCGTTCGCTTCTCCACCTGCATCCCCAAGTAGCGATCCGGGACAAATATGACCTCGGAGTCGGGGTCGATGCGCGCGACCACCCCGTGGGCGTTGGCCGAGGTGCAGCACACGTCGCTCATGGCCTTGACCTGTGCGGTCGAGTTGACGTAGCAGACCACAAGGGCGTCCGGATGTGCAGCCCGCATCGACGCGAGCCCCGGAGCATCGATCATATCCGCCATGGGGCAGCCGGCCTCCATGACCGGCAGGAGCACCGTCTTTTCCGGGCTGAGCAGCGCCGCCGTCTCCGCCATGAAATGAACTCCGCAAAAGACGATCACGCTCTGAGAGACATCCCGGGCTTTCTGGGCAAGCTCCAGAGAATCCCCCACGAAGTCGGCTATTCGCTGGACCTCGGGCAGCTGGTAGTTGTGGCTCAAAATGACCGCGTCTTTCTCAGCCTTGAGCTCTTCAATCCTCTTGACCATCGCGTCTATCGACATTTAAAAGCTCCTGCTTTCGTCTACTGTAGCTATAGACTTAACAAGAAAATGTGAGGGGGTCAATCGAGAGTCAAGGGGGGTTAAAGGCTTAAAAACGCCTCCTGGGCGGCTAAAATGAGCGAAGAAGATATCGCGACGAGCAGGTCAGGCTTTTTCGAGCGCCCTGTGAACCTTTTCGTCCACCTGCCCCGCTAAACCGCGCAGCTCCTTATTTTCCACCACCGAGAACATCTCGCTGGCTTTTCCCACGGCGACGGTCACCGTGCTGTCATCCTGCTCATAGACGACGACGTTGCAAGGCAGCAAGAGGCCGACCGGCAGCTCCATCTCCAGCGCTTTCTTCGCCAGGGGAGGGTTGCAGGCGCCGAGTATTTTATAGCGCCTAAAATCGACACCGAGCTTTTCCTTGAGCTTTTCCTTGATGTCGATCTCCGTGAGGATTCCAAACCCTTCTTCTTTGAGCGCGGCGGTGATCCTCTGTTGCGCTTCTTCGAATTCGACTCTCCCGAGATTACGAACGAACCCGTACCGCGGCTGTTGCATGACGCTATGCTCCTTTTTTTTCGAATGTTTTGTTCAACACCCAAACTAATCATCGCCTCGGGCCCCCGCAAACCTCAGCCGCCGAGAAAAGGCGAGAGGCGTCACCCGTGCTCTCGCTTCCAAGCTTCGCGGTAGTACCTGAGGATGACCGGCCGGAGCTTGGTGTTGGCCCTTATCTCCTTTGAAGTCGACGCGAGCCAGTCCTTGCCGAAGGAAAACGCGGCGGACAAGAGCTCCGGGGACAGGTACCGGGTGTGGGCGCCCAGTTTCTCGAGGCGCTCGAGGCGCTGTCGCATCTCCCTTGCGCTCGGTCCGCCCCTCCACGCCAGGTGCCAACCCCACTCTCCAAAACTCGGGACGTTGTCGTGGTAGGGCAGAATCTCGAGCCCGGCCCGCTCGAGCGTCTCACCGATGCATCTGTAGACGAGCCGCGCGTGAAACGGGCTCGTGGACTGGATGGCCACCACGCCCTCCGGCGCCAGAACCCTTTGAAGCGCTTTGTAGAATCCCACCGAGTAGAGCTTGGCGAGCTCGATGGTGCTCGGGTCGGGGAAATCGACGATGACCACATCGTGCTGCCCTCGAACGCTGCGCAAAAAGAGGTCGGCGTCGACGTTGATGACGTTGACCAAAGCCAGGTCGTAGCGGATCTCGTCTCGCAGGTCGTAGGGCAGCGCGGCCGGCCGGCTCACCACCAGCTCGTCGCCGAGGGTTATCCCATCGGGGGTCAGCTTCGAGACCCGGGCATCGAGCAGTGAGGCCCGATTCAGGGCGATGATGTCCGGGTGGGTGGAGGCCAGCCGCGTCATGACCGGGTCCAGGTCGACGAGGACGACCTGCTCCACGTCCGGGTAGCGCAGCACCTCTCGAAGCGCCAGTCCGTCCCCGCCGCCGAGGATGAGGACCCGCTTTCGAGAGACCGCGGCGCTCATGGGAACGTGCACCAGCATCTCGTGGTAGATGTGCTCGTCCACGGAGCTGAACTGCAGATGGCCGTTGATGTAGAGATTGACCCGCGCGTCTCGCTTGGTGAGCACGATGTGCTGGTAGGGGCTCGTCTCGCTGAGCACGATGGGGTCGCGAAAGCAGCGCTGCTCCAGAGCCGCCATCCAGCCGTCGCTCTTGAGTGCGACCGCCGTCAGCGTCACCAAGATGAACGAGGCCGCCACGGCTAGCAGCGCCTTGTTGCGCACCAGCGGCCAAAAATAGATGAGGCCGACGAGGCCGATGAGGGCGTTGATGATGCCCAAGACGATGGCGATCCGCTCGATGGACATGACGACCAAGAGCCCGTAGGTGAACACC
>JAABTR010000588.1 GCA_011389755.1 Deltaproteobacteria bacterium
GGTGAAGGTGAGGGTGAGGGCGAAGGTGAAGGCGAGGGCGAAGGTGAAGGTGAAGGCGAAGGCGAGGGTGAAGGCGAGGGTGAAGGCGAGGGTGAAGGCGAAGGTGAGGGTGAAGGCGAAGGTGAAGGTGAGGGTGAGGGCGACAAAGATGGCGGCTACAAACAGATGTGGAATTGCCTGATTTGCGATAAAAAATGATATTCTTTCCGTCCTGAGCCCATCGAAGGGCGCCGTGCCCCTCCGTGCCCGACAGTTATTTCCGGCCCATTTTGCAAAATCATCGACAGCTTGTTTCGGATCCTTGGGCAGCAGTTTGCTCTAGGCAAAAGTCTATCGACGAAGCGTCTGACTCGTCTGACTCGTCTGACTCGAGTTGAGACTCTCGTACCGCAGTCGAATCCATAAAAGAGGCCGGCCATAAGAAAAACGGCTCATTTTTTTTTGGCAAATTTGCGGCTGGGTCACATCCAAGCTTAAGGAAGATGAGATTCGCCGGTCTCCTTTTGAACCGGTGATAAATGCCCCTTCCCAAAAAGATGAGAGTGAAAGCGCAATCGTTTGCTGTCGAGCAGATTGAAGGAGGAGTTGTATCATGAGATCGAACTGTCATTTAAAGTTGAAGGCCGTACTGGTTTTAATTATGGGGGCGGCCTTTGGTTGTATAGAATCAGACATTAGTCCATTTGGTGGATCTCTGGATCCTGCCGTGGACGTGGAGCCCGACCTCTACAGCTACGCGGGCGGCTGCTACGCTATCCAAGAAGAAGGAAACCTTTGGCTGACAAGGGATGGTGAGGGTTTTGCTTTTGTGGAAGGCGATTCCACAGGCGCCACGCCTTTTTTTATGAAGGCCTCGACGCTGGCGACCTATCTTCTCTACGATCCCGATAGAGGATACGTGGTGGCGGAAGACGGGCCTCTGCTTCGAAAGATGCATGTGCACTCCGAACCGGCCGATATTGTGAATGGCGTGTTCTATGAGTCGGAGTGGAAGCTCGAAGCTGTCGGTGATCCCGCCGACAAGCTCTACAACTTCTTACACCTCAAGACCGGTGAGTATCTCGGACTGGAAGGGTTGACCAGCGACGCGAGCGGCGCGGTCGTCGTCTCGTTTGAGCCCGCCTCGAACTGCTCCCAGTTCCCGGAAATGTCCGTCGATGCGAAGCTCCCGCCCCAGCCGCGGGAGCTCAGCCTCGACGCGGAAGGCACTGTTCAAGGGCGGCAGTTCGACGATGGATCGGTGTGGGGGCTCGCGGAGCCCCATACGCATATGCTTTCGAACTGGGGCTTCGGTGGTGGCGGCGTTGTTCACGGTGCGACCTACCACCGTCTGGGCGTGGAGCATGCTCTGGGCGATTGCTCCGGAACTCACGGGATCGGTGGAGCCAAAGACCTTTTCGGAACGGTGTTTGAGGGAAAGATGAGTGCGGACTTCATTTTTAAGGATCTTCTTCCCGATATCCTGACCGGAAATTTTAGCGGAATGTTCCACGAGACAGCCGGATATCCCCATTTCACCGACTGGCCGAGCGCATTCGAGTCGACCCATCAAAACCATTACTACATGTGGTTGAAGCGCGCGTGGATGGGGGGCCTGAGGTTGATTGTTCAGCACGCCGTATCCAACTCCGTTATTTGCGAGCTGTCCGATGGCTTGGGATTGCAAAGTCCGATCTCGAAATGCAACGATATGGACGATGTGGATCGCTCTATCGACGATGTCTACGCCATGCAGGACTACATCGACGCCCAGGCCGGAGGGCCGGGTAAGGGATTTTTCCGCATCGTCAAATCTCATAAAGAGGCCAGAGGGGTGATCCTCGATGGCAAATTGGCCGTGGTTCTCGGTATCGAGACGTCGAACCTCTTCGACTGTTTTTCTACTCCTCGTCCCGGGGCGCCCATTTGCGATAGAGAATACGTGAAAAAGACCCTCGACTACTACCACAGCCGAGGTATCCGGGCGATCTTCCCGGTGCACAAGTTCGATAACGCCTTCACCGCGGGCGACGGCGATCGGGACTTCATCGAGGTGGGGAACTTTGTCAACAGCGGTCACCTGTCCAACTTCACCCTCGACTGCCCCCAAAACGCACCTGCTGTCTTCGATAAAGGCTCCGTGGCTTTCGGTGGTCTCAATCAGCCCAGGAGTGACTACATTTCCGCTCCTCCTTATGACACGAGGGACGTGGCCGACGATCTCATCGGTGCGCTTTTTCCCGTGATACCGAAGCTTTTCGGCGGAGCGCTGGAGGGGAACTACTGCCAAAAAGCCGGTTTGACGGAGTTGGGCGAGTTCCTCCTTCGCGAGATGATGAACAGAGGCATCATCATGGAGGTCGACCACTTCTCACAGCGCGCTTACAAACGCGCTTTTGAGATACTCAGGGAGTTCGACTACCCGGCAGTCGGCGGCCATGGCTCCAAGGGGCCCAATGACGAGATTTACGCATTGGGAGGTATATCCACGAGCGGGCCGGGGCGCTGCCGAGATGCCAACAAGAAGGGGACGATGCTCGATGGCCTGCGACGCAATATCGCCACAAAAGTCGAAAAAGGCGGCTATCCGGGTGAGAGTTTCAGTTGGGACCTAAATGGTTTCGCCGGAGCGCCCAAACCGCGCTTTGGACCCAATAGTGAGTGTGATTCACCCCAAGAAGATCCGCTCCCCGATTCCTTCAAGTCCTACGACGGCGATATCACCTTCACCAAGCCGCGACTGGGCAACCGCGAGGTCGATTTCAACACCGAGGGCCTGGTTCATATCGGGCTTTTGCCCGAGTTCATCGAAGATCTGCGCCGCGACGCCGAGTCCGACGCGGATCTCGAGCCGCTGTTCCGCGGAGCCGAAGCGTACCTGAAAATGTGGGAGAAGACCGAAAAGCGGGCGAAAGAGATAGCCACGTATCCCCAGGACGACTGGTGCCCGCACGACCCTTACAAACACTATCCGGGGCAGTGCGGCTGCGGCGTCGTGGATCTCGACGGAGACGGAGACGGCACGGCGAACTGCATAGACAATTGTCCCACCGACGAGAATAAGACCCAGCCGGGTGTTTGCGGCTGTGGAACCATGGATGTCGACCTGGATGGGGACGGAAGCCTAGATTGCAACGACAACTGCCCTACTGACCCCGACAAGACACAAGCAGGTATTTGTGGATGTGGAACACCCGATGTCGACTCTGATGGAGATGGGGTCGCGGACTGCAACGACGATTGTCCGAACGACCCGAACAAGAAACTGGCAGGTATTTGTGGGTGTGGCGCCCCGGATGTGGACTCGGACGGAGACGGTGTCGCTGACTGCAACGATCTTTGCCCGGGAGACCCGGATAAGCTGGATAACGGTTTATGCGGCTGCGGAGCCGCGGATGGGGATTCGGATGGGGATGGTGTGGCAGATTGCCTCGATAGCTGCCCCGCGGATGCCAACAAGGTAGAGCCGGGCGCGTGTGGATGCGGCGCCCCGGATGTGGACTCGGACGGAGACGGCGTGGCCGATTGTATCGACAATTGCGCGGCGGATCCCGGTAAGATAGAGGCCGGTATTTGTGGATGCGGCGCCCCGGATGTGGACTCGGACGGAGACGGTGTGGCCGATTGCCTCGACAATTGTGCGGCGGATCCCGGCAAGACCGAAGCAGGCGTTTGCGGCTGCGGCACTGCGGATACGGACTCCGACGGTGACGGTACGGCGGACTGCATCGACCAATGTGCGGCGGATCCCAGCAAGACCCAGCCCGGAGCGTGCGGTTGCGGCAGAGCGGATACGGACTCAGATGGTGACGGCACCCCCGATTGTCACGACCAGTGCCCGTCGAATCGGTACAAGACGACTCCGGGTCACTGCGGTTGCAACACGGAGCGCTGCAGTCCCGGAGTCCATGCGGAATACTATCGCCATCATGACCTGACTGACCTCGTGACGACTCGCACAGAGTCGACGATCAATTTCGATTGGGGTCTCGGCGCACCGGCCGCGTGGATGGGCTGGGGTTGGGGCGCGCGGTGGACGGGCTATGTGGAGCCCACCGCGAATGAAGTGTACACCTTCTACACCGAGTCCGACGACGGCGCCAGACTTTGGGTCAATGATGTGTTGATTATCGACGACTGGAGAGCTCACGGGGTGGAGGAGCACAGCGGACGGATTCGGCTCGAAGCCGGAAAACAATACAAAATCAAGCTCGAGTACTTCGATAAATGGGGCGGCGCGGTCTGTCGGCTGCGTTGGTCGAGCCCCCGAAACGGCAAGCAGATCGTCCCGGCGAGTCAGCTGTTCCACTAGAGTTTTTCGTGACTTTTCCGAAGATGTCCCCTGCCTAACCGAATCCCACCTATCATGGGTGTCCACGTAAGCCGTCTTCCGGCATGCGGCCTCGCTCAAATCCTCGACGTAGTGCTGCTATCCATACCAAAATGACAAAATAGCCCCCCGTCCACGTGAGATCGTTTTCATTTTCATAGAGAGGCGGGGGTTAAGAAAAAGGGCTCATTTTTTTTGGCACTTTTGCTGACAGAGTGCATCATACTAAAAGCAAGAAGGAGTTGGGGCTTCTTTTATGGCTAATTGCGGGAGCGAAGGGTGCTATGAAAGGCGCGAAAAGGAGTTATGTGTCATGAGGATGAGCCGTCAGTTGAAAAGGAATCTATTGGCCATTACCACGGCGTTGCTGATGATTTGGGGGGGGATTGTCGGTTGTCATGAATCGGACGTAGGTCAGCTGGGCCATGCAGCGGGTGATGGAGAGGTTGTGGAGCCGGACCTCTACAGCTACGCGGGCGGCTGCTACGCTATCCAAGAAGAAGGAGGCCTCTGGCTCACAAGGCAGGGCAACGGTTTCGCTTTTGTGGAAGGCGATTCCACAGGCGCCACGCCATTTTTTATGAAGGCTTCGACTCTGGCGACCTACCTTCTGTA
>JAABTR010000589.1 GCA_011389755.1 Deltaproteobacteria bacterium
GACGGCGTCGCAGCCGAGCTCCTGCAGCGCGATGGACAACAGCGAGGCCGTGATGCGCTCCCCGGTGGTCAAGAGCATGTCGAGCTCGCGGCGGGGCGGGTTGTCCGACATCTGACGAGCCAGGGCCATCAGCTCGTTGGTGGTTTTGCCCATGGCGGAGACCACCACGACCACGTCGTTGCCGGCCCGTTTGCAGTCGCAGACCTTCCGGGCGATCTGGCGGATGCGCTCCACATCTGCGACCGAGCTCCCTCCGTATTTTTGGACGATTATCGCCATGCGCTCTAGATAGCACAAGGCGGCCTGGGGGGCGACGTAAAGAATCTGCCGTCAAAAAGCGCGGACGAGCTCCAAGAGACGGCGCTTGGGCAGATCTGAGGACACGGCGTAGGCCATCCCCCCTTCGAGGAAGATGGCGACGTTGTAGCCATTGCGCTGGCCGACGAGGACATCCCTTTGTCCCACCTCGACGTGCTCGCCCCCACTGAAAATGGTGCGCTCGGGGTTGAAGATCATCACGCTGACCCGATGCCCGTCCACATTGTAGAGCATGTGGGCGGCCTGGTGCGATCGGACGTTGGACAACCGAGCTCCGTTGAAGCTCGCGTTTCTCAGGCCCAAAGAAGGCGCCCTCACGGGAAAATCCACCTTCCCCCGAAACCAGGAGGCGGCCGACTGAGGATCGGGGCCCTGCACCTCCATGGGCAGCTCCCGGGCGTGGCGCTGCACCACGTCATCCACGACCGCGGCCATGGGCTCCTCGACTCCGGGGCCAACGGGCCAGATGAGGAAGAACGCGAAAGCCGCCGCCGCAGCCAGGGGCGCGGCCGCCCGGATGATGATCCGGTTCCTGTCGCCTGAGCGCGCGATCTTTTCGACGCGAACCCGCAGGTGCGCGGGGGCTTGGCACCGCCCCAGCGCGGCGAGCTCCCGCTTGAGGCGACTCTTGACCGCGGCCACGGCGCCGCAGGTCTCGCAACGACTCAAGTGGTTCTCCACGCGGAGCATCGCTTCGGCTTCCAGCTCCCCGTCCACATAGGCGTCGAGAAACTTCTTTGCTTCGTTGCAGCTCATGGCATCCCTTTTTTCTTTCTGAATGAGGCCAGGTCCGCCGGCGTGTCCGAGGTGCTCTCCTCCTCGCTTCGGACATCCACCAGGCCGGCGGCCACAGCGTAATCGATGAGCTCCCGCTGCAGGAGCTTGCGACCACGATGAAGGCGGGACATCACGGTCCCTATGGGGCAACCGAGCATCTCGGCCACCTCCTTGTACGCAAACCCCTCGAGGTCCGCGAGGACCACCACGGTCCGAAAATCCTCGGGCAGCTCGTCGAGGGCGCGCTCCAGATCCCTCTCGAAGAACCGGCTGAACGCGTGGGCCTCGGGGTTCGACGCAAAGGCCCGGGCCTCCCTATCGAGGACCTCGTCGTAGATCGGTTCGTCGGCGGCCCTCTCCAAGTAGCGGCGCTCGTGTCCCTTGTGGCGGTAATCGTTGATGAAGGTATTCGTCTGAATCCGAAACAGCCACGCCTTGATGTTGGTGCCCCACTCGAACTTCGAAGCATTCTTGAACGCCTTGACGTACGTGTCCTGCACGAGCTCTTCGGCATCCGCCTGGTTGCGCGTGAGCTTGAGCGCAGCGGCGTACAGCGCATCGAGGTGCTCCAATGACGCCTTTTCGAACTCTTTTCTCGACCTCTTCGCTGCCAGGCTCGTCAGCATTCCATTTGTCCTTCCCAACCGGTGTAACAGCCGCGGGACAGGATTATTCCCGCCGCTTCGCCCTTAAAACACGCTCGCGTCAGCCGAACCGCGACCGATCACTACACAAGGGGCTTTTTTTTGTGTAATTAGATCCTTAGTTGTTGCTCGACAATGCCCCAAAAGGGCTCGAACGACCCAAAAAATCTCCTGGAGGGCTCGAACGACATGGATGCCAAGCTCAAAGAGCAAATCGACGAACGCGCTCACGTGCTCAGCGCGATAAAAAACGATCTGATAACTCGGCTGAATCTGCCCTACACGCCCGAGGATCTCCACGAAGACGTCTCCCTTTTAGGCTCCGGCCTGGGGCTCGACTCCCTGGACGCCCTGGAGGTGATACTCGGGATCGAGCACGCTTTCGGCGTAAAGGTCTCCGAGGACAACATCTCCATCCTCCGATCCATCAACTCCATCGCCGACTACGTGCTCGCGGTGCGAAGGGGGCAGGAGGTGCCGTCATGAGAAAATCCGTCCTGCACGATCTCCTGGCCGGCCGCGGCGCCCGGTTCGCCCAAAGAGCCGGCGCCCAGGTCGCCGATGGTTTTACCTCCTTCGAGCGGGAGTACGGTGCCGTGCGCAGCGGGGTCGGGATCACCGATTTCTCTTTCACCCAGCGTTTTCGGATCCCCGAAGAAGGTCTCGACGTCCTGGAGCGTTACGCCGCCGGCTCGGTGGCCAACATCCGTTTCGGGCGCGTCCTGCACACCTTCGCCGCGGACGAAGAAGGGATGCTCGAGTCGGATCTCTACATCGCCAACGACGATGAGAACTTCTACCTCATCGGCGAGAGCCTGGTCGACGACGACAAGACCCGCAGCGTGCTCGATGAGTGCGGCGCACAGGAGCACGGGGTCGAAGACCTGAGCCAGTCCACCGCCCTCATCGGCCTGGACGGGTACGAGGCCTGGCACGTGGCCAAGGAGCTGTTCGGCGCCGATGTCTTGGGCCTGCCCTATCTGTCCATCGAGACCTACGACCTGGACGGGATCGAGATCAAGCTCATCCGCGCCGGCAAGACCTCGGAGTTCGGCTACCTGCTCATGGTCCCGGCTCAGTCAGCCCAGACCGTCTGGGAGAGGCTCGTGGGCGCCGAAAAAGAGGTCGCGCCGGTGGGCCTGGCCGCGCACATGGGGCTGCGCCTCGACGGGCGCTTTTTCAACATCCACGCCGAGGGAGCGGCGGTGCGCGATCCCTTGAGCCTGGGGCTGCAGTGGATGATCGATCTCGACGCCGACGACTATCGCGGCAAAGAGGCCATCGAGGCCAGGCGCGCCGCCGGGCTCAAAAGGAAGATCATCGGCGTGGTGCCCGAGGCCGGGACCGAGCTGAGGCAGCGGGCCGCCATCACCCACCAAGGAGAGAAGGTGGCCGAGGTGATCACGTGGACGCCCTCTCCCACCTTGGGCCACCCCATCGGCCTGGCGCTCTTCGACGTCCCGTTCGCTTACTCGGGGCTCGCCTTCGAGCTCGAAGGTGCGGGACGCGTCAAGACGGTCTCTCTTCCGCCGTTCACGGCTCGCAGCTTGACCGTAAAGCTCGACGAGATGTGAGCTAAATGAACGCGCCTACTCCCAAAAGCCTCGTCATCCGGAGGGTCCAGGGCGAGGTGGAGTTCCACCACGTGGACATGATGCAGGTGATGCACAACTCCCAGTACCTGCGATTTTTCGAGAAGGGTCGGCTGAGCCTGCTCGAGGAGGTGGTCCCTTTGTCGTGGGCCGTGGAACACCGGTTCGCCACGCCCGTGGTCATGAACCACTGCGACTACCTGGCCCCGGCCCGCTTCGGCGACCGCTTGGTCATCACCACGAGGCACCGCAAGCTTCAAAGGTGGACCGGGAAGTTTGTGTTCGACCACTCCATGTCCAACGCCCGCACCAAGGTGGAGCTCGCCCGGGGACGGACGGCTATCACCGTCATCGACTTCGAGACAGGGCGGCTCGTCAAAGAGCTCCCCGAGGACATCTGGGGGCGCTACCGGGAGCTGAGCTGAGGCAGCCAAGGTCACCCCAGCGCCACGTCGAGGGTCATCATCACCGCGAATCCCACAATGGCGCCCATCGTGGCCATGTCGTTGTTGCCCGCCCGCTGGGCCTCGGGGATGACCTCTTCGACGACGACGAAGATCATCGCGCCTGCGGCAAAGGCCAGCGCCCAGGGCAAGAGCGGCTCGGTGTGCATCACCGCCAGGGCCCCCAGCACTCCGGCCACCGGCTCGACCATCCCGGAGAACTGGCCCACGCCGAACGCCTTGAGCCGACCGATCCCCTCTCGGCGCAGGGGCACCGAGACCGCCGCGCCCTCGGGGAAATTTTGAATGCCGATCCCCAGCGCCAGCGCCACCGCTCCCGCGAGCGACGCCGCGGGCAGATCGTGGGCCACCGCGCCGAAGGCCACCCCCACCGCCAGCCCCTCGGGGATGTTGTGCAGCGTGATGGCGAGCACCAACAAGACCGTCCGGCGCCAGCTGGTCGGGATGCCCTCGGCTTCGGACAGGGTCCCGAACAGGTGAAGGTGGGGAAGCACCATGTCGATGCCCCGCAAAAAGAACGCTCCGAGCAAAAATCCCCCGGTGGCCGGGACCCACGAGGGCAAAGGGCCGCTCTCCGCCATGGCGATCGCCGGCGCGAGCAGCGACCAGTAGCTCGCCGCGATCATGACCCCCGCGGCAAACCCCAGCATGGCGTCGAGGACCTTCTGCCTGAGGGACTTGAAGAAAAAGACCATCGCCGCACCCAGCGCGGTCATCAGCCACGTGAACAGGGTCCCAAGTAGGGCCTGGAGAACGGGGCTCAGCCCCTCAAACCACTGATACATCGCTTAAAAATACCTTCCCAAAACTGCAAAAACCGTATCGCGTTGTTAACCATTGACCACCCGCTTCCGCAAGGGGAGACCGAGAGGCGCCCTTGATGAGGAGGCACGAGCGACCGTCCGTGAAACGCACTCGTTTCGCGCTATGCTCAAGGTAGAAGACTTTTTAAAGATGCGGTGAGAAAGGTGTTCAATAACCGAAACATATTGGCCGCGGCGCTTGTGACCATGGTCGCGCTGTGGTCTGCGACGGCGGCCGCCCAGGGCCGCCTGCGCACCCAGCCGCGGGTCGTCCGCGTGGCCGTGGTCGGCGCTCCCGGCTCTG
>JAABTR010000590.1 GCA_011389755.1 Deltaproteobacteria bacterium
CGCGGCGGCGAGGGGCAACGCGGCCGCCAGGGCGACCATGACGGCGATTTTGGTCCGCATCGAGCGGAGACGAGGAGCCATGTGCACCTCCCGAAGGGCTTCGAGTCGAACATGAGTGGCGTCCGTGGCTGCCGCGGCGTCGCAGACTGGGTCCCTCATAGACACGGATACCGTCTGCTCACTATAAACGACCGGTCATGTGAAATATTAAGGTGCTTACCAAGAAGGTGACCCGTGGCCCCCGCGGCGCCGCGAGGTCGATTCGAGGTTTTACTTGTCTGAGAGCGACTTGTCCCAGGTCCTGACCTGATTGCGCCCACCTTCTTTGGCGGCGTACAAAGCGGTGTCTGCTTTTTCGATGAGCTCCTCTTTGACGAGCCCGTGCTGGGGAAAGGTGGCGACGCCCATGGAGATGGTGCAGCGCAGCTCTCCTTGCTCGGTGCCGAAGACTTGGCCTTCGAGATCCCCCCGGACCCTCTCGGCCAAGTTGACGGCGCCTTGGGTGTCGGTGCCTTCGCACAGGATGACGAACTCTTCGCCTCCGTAACGGGCCGCCAGGTCGGTGTCGCGCACCACGTTGCGCCTGAGGGTCTGTCCCAGGCTCCTGAGCACCATGTCTCCGACGGGATGACCGTAGGTGTCGTTGACGTTCTTGAACTTGTCGACGTCGCACAAAATGACCGACAAGTTCGTGCCGAACCGGCCCGCCGAGGCGAGCTTTTTGTCGAGCTCCTCTTGGAAAGTGCGGTGATTGGGCAGGCCGGTCAGACCGTCGGTGGTCGCCATCTCCTCGAGCCGGCGGACCATCTTCGCGTTGAGCAGCGCCGCTCCCAGCTGGTTGCCGAGGACCTGCAAGGTGGTGCGCACCTGCTCGGTGTAGATCCCCGCCTTTTCGGATGCCAGCACCAAGGTGCCCAGGGGAATCTCCCCAGAGACAAGGGGAAGAACCATCGCTGAGGTCATGCGGCAAAAGACCTTTTGGGTCGCCTTGGAAAAGACGATCTGGCTGCGGGGATCGAGCTCCGCGCGATAGGGCAGAAAGTGCCGGTTCTTGAGGGCGGCGAAGGCCAGGGCCGAGCTGGGCGAGAACTCCTTGTCGCAGAGCTTTTCGGCGCCTTGCCCATCGGCGCACAGTACCTTTTGTTTGGCTCCGGGCTCTATGACGAGGGCCACCGCCGCCACATCGTATTGGGCGATCTGCGCGGCGGCTTCCAAGGACGCCTTGACCACGTCCTTTTGGGTCAGGGCCTGGGAGAGACGGTCCGTCGCGGCCAGGAGTTTCGACTGCTCGCTTTTGGCCTTTTGAAGCTGGGAAAAGACCCGCTCATTGGACAAGATGGACAAGAGGCTCTCGGCGGTCGCCAGCAAGATCTCCGCGTCGGATGCCTCGAAGGGTCTGTCGCCGCAGCGATCGGCGCACAAGATGCCGCGGGTTATGCCGTTTTCGCTGACCGGGACTCCCAAAAAATCGGTCACTTTGACCGGCTCTTCGTAGTAGGGCAGCCCCCCGTAGCCGCAGCGCAGCCCCTTGAGCCGCAGGGGGCGGCCTCCTTGCAGCACGGCCCCGAGCACGCCCGCGCCTTTTTCGATGCGGCGATCGGTCACCGCGTCTGTCTCTGTTGCACACTCGAGGATTCGGAGCAGCTCGCCCTGAGTGTCCAACCACAGCACGACGCAGGTGTGGAGCCCCATGGTCTTTTTGAGCAGGTCTACGTGCTGGTACATGGCGTTGCGGACCTGCCTGACGGCGGCCGTCGAGATGCGCGCCTGCTCGTCCTGCCGGCTGAGGGCCCCTGTCTGCCCCCGGGCCGGCGCCGTGAGACGAAAATCGCGCGCCTCGTTCTCGATCTCGACTTGTTTGGCCTCCAGCACCCGTCTGGCTTCCAGTCTCGTGCGGGCCACCTCGGAGCGCGTGACCGCGAAGTTGATGAGCGCGAAGAAGACGATGAAGACCCCGTGCACCGCCGTGGTGAAGACCGCCGATTCATCGGGGCCGGCGTTGACCATGAGCCCCACCTCGATCCCGATGGCGGCCGCCACCAAGGCGAAACCCATCCACTGCGGGGTGTAGACCACGAGGAAGGCCACCAGGATGTAGACCAGGGGATACAGCGGGGAGCCCAGCCCTCCGGCGGCCTGAATGATCGCGTGCACCCCGACGACCAGGAGCAGGCCTATCTCGAGCTCTGCGCGGCGGGACGTCTTCGGTTTGGCGTAGGGATCGAAAAACCGGGTTCTGATGCGGGAGGCGAACATCAATGACCAGGCGACGAGCAGGGCCGGTGGCCAGATCGACGCGAGCGGCGCGGACGCGAGACCGGCGAACACACCGGCGACCACCGCGGCGGCGAAGGCTCCGGCAAAGACGAAGGTCTTTGAGAACCGCCAGCCGCGGCGGATGCTGTAGACGGTGAACTCAAGGGTCGACATGCTCTGGTCCTCGGCGAAAAGTGTGGGCCCGGGCGCCCCTTGCGTTTCACGTTACGAAAGGCCTCGGGTCGAGGTCAAAAAACCG
>JAABTR010000591.1 GCA_011389755.1 Deltaproteobacteria bacterium
TGGTCCTCGGCGAAAAGTGTGGGCCCGGGCGCCCCTTGCGTTTCACGTTACGAAAGGCCTCGGGTCGAGGTCAAAAAAACGGCTTATTTTTCAATGTGTTGCGTTGTAGGACGAGGTGGTCTAGTGGGCGGGAATGGGTTCAGCTCGCGGCCGCGGCCGAGGAGTCCTCATTCTCGGCGTCCTCATAGTAGCGGCCGTATTTCTTGTAGTAATAGTAGTAGTAGTGCTGACCGTACTTGCGGTTGTTGAGGTCGAGGTCGTTGAGCACCCCGCCCAGGATCTCGGCCTCGATGTCCCTCAGCACATTTATGGCGTGACGGGCGGCGTCCCGGGTGGTCTGCAACGACTTGAAGATGAGCACGGTGCCGTCCACCATCTTGGAGAGGATCGCCGCGTCGGTTACCACGCCCACCGGCGGGGAGTCGAAGATCACCCGGTCGTACTCCTCGGAGAGTTGGTCCACGACGCGCTTGAACGCCTCTGTGTGCATCAGCTCGGCCGGATTCGGCGGGGTCGGTCCGCACATCAAGACGTCCAGCCCGGGGATCTCGGACCGGAAGATCGCCTCGCTGGCCTTTGTTTCTCCGAGCACCATGGTGGAGATGCCCTTTTTGGGCCGCAGACCAAACGCCCGATGCACCCGCGGCCGGCGCATGTCGGTGTCGACCAGCAGCACGCGGGAGCCGGATTGGGCCATGGCGATGGCCAGATTGATGGCCACCGTCGTCTTGCCCTCCTGGGGGGAGGGGCTGGTGATGAGGAGCCTCTTGATGTTCGTGTCGGCCGTCATGAACAGCAGGTTGGTCCGGATGGAGCGGCAGCTCTCGGCCACCTGCGACTTGGGGTAGTCGTGCACGAAGATGTCGTGGTTGACCTCCTCCTTGGCGCCGGGCTCGAGTTTGATCTTTTTGCGCTTGCGCTTGCCCTTGCCGGATCTCGAGCCGTAGGTGTAGCTTCTGCCCGAAGCCGAGGAGGCGTCGATCGAGGGGATGATCCCCAGAAACGGGATGTTCAGAGCGTCCACGTCGTCTTGGGTCTTTAAGGTTCGGTCGGCGAACTCCACCAGCAAGGCGATGCCCACGCCCAAGATCAGGCCGATGAGGAACGCCAAGGCGAGGTTGAGCCTCAGACGCGGCTTGATGGGGACGTCCGGCAAGAGCGCGGCGTCGAGGACCTGGGCGTTGTTCACCCTCAGGAGGCGGGACAAGTCGGCTTCCTTGGAGCGACCCAGGAGGAGCTCGTAGATCTGCTCGTTGTTTTTCTTGTCCCGGGCCAGGCGGTTGTAGTCCATCTCCTTCTGGTTCACCGCCAGCGCCTGATCGCGCAGCTCTTTGAGCGCGCCTTTCAGACCGTTTTCGGTGGATCGCGCGGCGGCCAGCTCGGCGTCCACGGAGGTCAGGATGTTTTGCACTTCCCTGGAGATGTCCTGCTCGATCCGGTCGAGCTTGGCTTTGAGCTCCACCATCTTCGGGAAGTTCTCACCGTAGCGCTGGGACAGCTCGTCGTATTCCTGGCTCAGGGTGCCGTGGGTCTGCTTGAGCTGCTGGATGAGAGGGCTGGCGTTGAGAGACTCCAAGGGAATCGACAAGGGATCGGCGGTTCGGGCGACCTTGTTGATAGCCGCCTTGCGCGACTCGAGCTCGATCCGCTTGGTACGCGACTCGGTCAGGCTCGTCGCCGCCGAGGTCATCTGCGCGGTGAGGATGTTTTGGCGCTCCTCCAAAGAGATCGACAAGATGTCGTTATCTTTTTTGTAGCGGTAGAGCGCCGCCTCGGAGCTCGAGAGATGCTGCAGGGAGTCGTCGAGCTGTTTGGAGAGCCAGTCCACCGCGTCCACGGTGCTTTGCAGCATCGATTCGAGGTTCTTGTCGACGTAGGATTTGGCGATGGCGTCGGCAAAGGCCCTGGCCTGCTCGGGGTTTGGGCTGTCGATGTGGATCTTGACGATGCGCGAGTCCTTGACCGGTTCGATCGTGAGCATGCCCTGGAGGATCTGAGCGGCTTCTTCGACGGTGACCGGCTCGAAGTCGGCCCGCTCCTTCTCGGGGATGCCCAAAAAATCCGGATCCTCGTTGACCCGGAACTGACGGACCACGCGGGCGGAGACGTCCCGGCTCTCGAGGATTTTGTACTGGGTCTCGTAGTACTCGATGTTCGACCAGAAGGACCCGGTGCCCATCTCCACGACGTTCTCGACCTCGTGACCGAGCACCCGGGGCGCCTGGGTCTCGATCCGCACGGAGGTGGTCGACCGGTAGATCTTCGTCATGCGCAGGGTGAC
>JAABTR010000592.1 GCA_011389755.1 Deltaproteobacteria bacterium
TGGTCCCGGCGGCGCTGCTCGCAGGGGCGTGCTTGACCCGCGGCGGCCGCAATGTCCCCCGCGCGCAGGTTCTCGCCGATCTCGAGCTCGCCAGCCGCCTGTATCACTGGGAGTTCTTACTCCACGCGAACCCGGCCCGGGACGACGAAAAACATACCCAGGCCGCCGAGGAGCTCTTCGCGTCCGGCGCCGGGGTCCTCGAACAGATGGGCATCCTCACCGCCTCGGGACCCGGCCTCGACCTCATCGACGAAGAAAAAGCTTCGTTCGTGGCCGACACCGTGCGCAACTACCACGAGGCCTACTTCGTGGCGGCCACGGCTGCCAAAGAGAAGGTCGTTGATGGCGCAAAAGGCGACACGGCCAGGCGAGCCCGGACCATCGGGGAGCAGCTCCTGTCTCAGGGACGCCTGCACAAGCCCGAAGGGATGTCGCGGCTGAACATCCAAAGCGCGTTGCTGGCTCTCAAGGAGCTTCGCCTCATCCGCCCCGCTTCTGGAGAAAACCCCTTCGACAAAGGCGACATCGGCGATCGGGTCATGACGTACCTCGACTCCGTGGTCTCGTTGCCTCTTTTCTCGCGTCAAGCCGCGACAGGCCCCCGCCAATCGCAAACGCCCCGGCGCGCGGTCGGCGCAAACTAAGACCATCCCCTTAAAAAAACCGTTCGCTTTTTCTCTAGCCTTCGATGCGGGAGAACTGAACGCCGTGGTTTTTCGTCACCATGATGACGGAGCTGGGATCGAGGCGCGAAAACCCCTGGGTGGGGGTCTGGCGTCTGCCGGAGATGACGAGCACAGCTCGCAGACCCTCGGCATCTTGCCTGGTGGCTCCGAAGCGCCCGAATTTCCCAGAATCGCGGGTTTCTATCTGTTCGGGGATCCCCTCCACCAGCGCGAAGTCCACGGGGATTCCCATGCTGGCCGCGACGAGGCTGTAACCATCCGAGACCACCGCGGACGTATCCGCGATCTCTTCGCCGTGCTCGACAGCCAGCTGCCGGACCATCGAGAATGCGCGCACGAGGGCGTCTCGAATGTGGTGAACGTCCAGCTCCGCCCGCCCGAACAGCCCGCTGTCGTAGACAAATGAGAGCATCAAGTAAAACAGATGCTCCGAGTCGGTGTCCCCTCGGATGCCCCGCTGCAAAAAGGGCGGCATCGCGTCGATGACGTGATCCCTATACTTTTCGAAGCCCGCCAGCGTGCCGTTTTGCGCAAACATCCACTCTTTGAACCGGAACGGATGAATGTTCTCACGCCGCGTGGGGGAGACGGTCGACGACCGCGTGTGCATGACGACGATCTCGGCTCGCAAGCCCCCGAGTATCTTCATCACGTCGAGCTTCTCACCCTTTGATCGCGGCTCGACCCGCTGAAGCAGCTCGCCTTTGTTGTAATAAGCAAGACCCCAGCTCTCCGCTTCGGCGGTCTTCAGATCGATCTGGTCGGCAAACGGCTGCAGCGCATATTCCACCAATGCATCATTGTTGACCGACAGCCCAAAAATCGACGACATGACCTCACGTCCCTTCCGTGTCCCCCCAAGACCCTCGCACTTGGGGAGATCCCATAATTATGTCCGCTTGTGCCCCCCGCGCCCGGAACCCGCACCTTTCATATCGTCCCCATCTTGATCCGGCTCATCTCCCAGGGCCTCTCGGATCGCCGCGTCTGTCTTTCTCTTGACGACCACGTCGGCAATTCGTTTGACGACATATAACGTCACGACCGCGACGACGCTGATGATAACCACCCACTTCCACACAACAAGCTCGATCCCCGCAGACGGCGCCGGGGCAGCTTCCAGCGGAACTATTGAGCTCATCGAAAACCACAAAAGACAAAAACCTCCTGGGCACAAACGCTCTTTTTCTAAAAGACCGAGTATGACAACACCTATACACTCACTCCCCCCTTCGGAGCAAGCGCAAGCGGCGCAGTCGTTGACAAATGTCCCTTTTTACTTCAAATGGGACGGTGCTGGTTAAACACGACTCAACCCGATCCCTAATCGTCACCTCGGAATGGCAAACATGAGCTTTGAATTCGACTTTGCATTTGACATCAAAGGCGCCGGTTGGAACGAGGCATACCTCGCGCTGCTGTTCGCCGCCGGAGGAGAGCCCACAGATCTCGGCCGGGTCCCCGGCCCGCTGGCGATCGCTCACGCGTCCCGCTACGTCGAGCTCTTCGAGATGCAGGTGGGGGCGTCCCCCATGGACGCGGGGATGTACTGCGCGGCCGTCGGGGGAGAGAATCCTCTTGAGGAGGCCGCAGGGAAAGCCAAGAGCGCCAAAACGCGCGGAATGATCCCCATCATTATCGCCGAAGATCGAAAAATGACCCGCCTCGCCTGCGAGGCTCCACTCGTCGCTCTGTGGGGGAAGGTCGGGCGCACAGAGACACCGGAAGCCGACCTCTTCGCGATGAACAAAACAATACTCACCGGGGTTCGGGCTGCCACGTCCCAAGCTTTCAAGTCGATCCCGGCGGACGTGACAATCCTCACGGCGCGGGGGTTGGGCACCGACAAAAGCCCCTTCAAAGCTTCCCTGGCACAGCTCACGGATCCGGTCCATCTGAGCATCGATCTCGATGTCCTCACCCCGGGAACGGCGCAAAACAGTCGCTCCTTGGAGCCGGGAGGGCTGAGCTGGTACGACCTGTGCGACCTCATCGACTTGGCGGTCGGGGGTCCCGGAGTGGCGTCCGCCGAGCTCATCGGCACCCGCTCGGTCAAGCCGAAAACTCCATCGGCTGTCTTGTGCGCTCAGATCCTGCTCAAACTGACCGGGCTGTTGACCGCAGGACTCGAAAAATGACCGATCGCCCAGAATTCCTCGGTATCATCTCGCTGCCCTACGAAACGACGACCTCATTTCTGCGCGGCACAAGATGGGGACCCGATGCTATCTTGAACGAGCTTCAGATTATGGACGACTTCGACTTCTTGCTCGGCAAGGAGCCGCTTCGAAATATCAAAAGAAAGATAATCCGCGCCCATGACGAGCATCTCGTGCGCCCCGAAGTCCAGATCGACATCGCGCGCCGCGCGACGCTGGACATCCTGGCTCAAGGGGGATTCCCATTGAGCCTCGGCGGGGAACACACCGTCTCCTTGGGGCCTATCCGAGCTTGTCTCGAAAGAGGCGAGCTCGGTGTCGTCCAAATCGACGCCCACGCCGATCTGCGCAACTCTTACGAAGGGAGCCGCTACAGCCACGCCTGCGTCATGCGTCGCGCCCGCGATCTGGGCTGCAAGGTCATGGGTGTGGGGATCCGGACCATGTGCGCCGAAGAAGCCGCCGTGGTGGCCCGAGACCCCAACGTCTTCCAGGTCGACGGCCGCCGCGCCGCGCAATCCCGAGACTGGTATGCGCTGCTCGACAAGATGCCGCAGCGCGTCTACCTCACCATCGATATGGACGGCTTCGATCCCCAGGAGGTGCCCAGCGTCGGGACGCCCGAGCCTGGCGGCCCGACCTGGTATCACGTCATCGACTTCATCTTTCACCTCATGAAGACGAAGACGGTCGTGGGCGCCGACATCGTCGAGCTCATGCCCACCGTCCCCTTCCGCGCTTCAACCAGGCTCGCGGCCCGCCTCACCCAGCTCGTCGCCGGGCTGGCGGTCGCCACTTGACGCCTCGATGCGCCTTTTTTCCCCAACAAGAGCCTTTTTGCTAGCCTAACCCCATGCACGCCATGATCCTCGCGGCAGGCCTGGGAACGCGCCTCGCCCCCATAACAGACGTCATCCCAAAACCGCTCGTGCCCGTCGTCGGCATCCCAACCATCGCGCTCCATATCCGGCGTCTGGCGGGTTGCGGTTTCAAGAACATCGTCATCAACACCCACCACCTGGCCCAGGCTCTGCGAAGCGCCCTGGGCGACGGCGCTCGCTTTGGGGTCACCATCTCATATTCCCACGAGCCCACACTCTTGGGGACCGGAGGCGGCATCAAAAAAGCGCTGCCGCTGCTCGGAGATGGCGATTTCCTCGTCGTCAACGCGGACGCCCTCTTCGCTCCCGACTACGAGAGGCTCCTGGACACCCACGCCCGCTTCGGCGCCCTGGCCACCATGGTCGTGCGCCGCACCCCAGAGGCTCGCGACTACGGAGCCGTGCGGATCGACGCGAGCGGACGCGTTCGCTCCATAATCGGCCTGGGCGCACCGGATCTCGACACCGAAGCCACCATGTTCACGGGAGTTCACCTCTTGTCGCGCGAGTTCGCCGCGAGGCTCCCAGAGGCGGGCTGTATCATTCGACGAAGCTACATTCCCGTTTTAGAAGAGGGCAAAGCCGTCCAGGCTCTCGTCGACGACAGCTACTTCTGTGACCTGGGCACTCCCCAGCGTTACCTCCGCGCCAACCTCGACCTCCTCACCCGGCGGGCTCACCTCGACGGCTTGGAGCCGCCGCCTCGAGACATCTTCATCGGCCCCGACGTCGACGTCGATCCGGGGGCGGAGCTCGTCGGGGAGGTCGTTTTGTGCGACGGCTGCCGCATCGCGGCGTCGAGCCGCTTGCAGCGCTGTCTGGTTTTGCCCGGAGCCCGGGTGGAGGGGGAAGCTCGGGACTGCATCGTAATGGGAGACAACCGAAAGATCCCGGTCTAAACGCGCCTCAATCGCTCACAGGGCGGGGCTTTGACGAAAACAAAATCTCCAGAGAAGACGGGGGGGATTGAAGCTGAGCCCGATAGGCCCTGACGCGCTGTCCCGCCTCTTCGATAGGCGGCAGTCCACAAGCCGCCAAGTGGCCCAGATCGAGCCCGTCCAGAAGGTCTCGGGGCTCCATCATGAGCGGGTTATCTTCTATTTCCAGCGCCTCGAGGGACACCATATCCACGAGCCCCTTT
>JAABTR010000593.1 GCA_011389755.1 Deltaproteobacteria bacterium
CCTTTGGAGTCGTGCCGTATGTTTTCTTTGTTCTGGGAAACAGGCACGGCTCGGTTTTTATGGGGATCAACCTTTGTGTCATCGGGCTGGTTCTGTTTTGGCCAAACAACCCCATCTTGCAGGCGGAGTATCAAAACTCCTGGAAGCTGCGTTACGTCGGGGCGCTGACGCTTTTGACCGTTGTCGTCTATTTCTTTGAGGCGGCTCGGGCGAAGGCCCAATCGGCGCTCGAGGACGAAAACAAAAAGCGACGGCGCACCCAAACGGATCTCGAAGCGGCGCGGCAGAAGGCAGAGGCCGCGTCGGAGGCAAAGAGCCGCTTTTTGGCCCACATGAGCCATGAGCTCCGCACGCCGCTCGGAGGCGTCATCGGCATGATCGGGCTCTTGCGAGAATCCGAGATGTCGGAAAATCAAAGAGGGTACGCCAAGTCGGCGCAGCGCAACGCCGAGCTCCTTTTGACCGTCATCAACGACATTTTGGACTTCTCCAAGATAGAAGCGGGACAGATGGAGTTTGAGTGCGTCGATTTTGACCTGCTCAGTGTGATGGAGCAGGCTTTTGACGCGGTCAGTTTGCGAGCGGCCAGAAAGAAGATTGAGCTCAACGCCCTTTTTGACTCCGATGTACCACGGGATCTGGTGGGAGATCCTCTGCGTCTCAAACAGGTCCTTATAAACCTTTTGGGCAACGCCATTAAATTCACGGACGAGGGCGAGGTGTGGGTCCAGATTAGAACGTCGGCGCAAAGAGACGACTTGGCGACTCTTCGCTTTGAGGTGCACGACACCGGGATCGGGATCGATCCTGAGAAAATGGGCCGTCTTTTCAAATCGTTCTCCCAAGTCGACGAGTCGGTCTCGCGCAGATACGGTGGAACAGGACTGGGCCTCGCCATCAGCAAGGCGATCGTCGATGGCATGGGCGGTCAAGTGGGCGTCGAGAGCTCAGACTCGGGCTCTATCTTTTGGTTCACCGCCCGGTTCGAGCGCGGTATGGACACACAAGAGGACGTCTTTCTCGAACGGGATTCTATAAAACGAAACGCGATAATTGCTTCTAAAAATGCCCACACCATTTTGGCCTGTCAGCAGAGGCTGGCCGGTCTATGCGAAAAGACAGCGGGGTGCCGGAGCCTCGAGGAGGTTCAAAGACACATCGTGGAGTTTTGCGAGGACGAAGCGCTATGTGTCCACGTGCTGATTGATGAAAATTTATTGCAAAAAGACATCGGCGTTTTGAAACGACTTCGAAAGCAGTGCGGCCGAGAAAAGAAGATGATAATTGCCGGCCTTTATCCCTACGACGGCCTGCCGACCAAGGAGCAGGCCAGAGCGCTCGGCCTCGATATGGTGGTGGCGAAGCCCCCCAAAGTATATGAGCTTTTACGGGCGGTTTCCCTAGGGAACGGCGCGATCGATTCCCATGAGGAGACGGGGGTCTGGGGAAAGAGAGACGAACGGGCC
>JAABTR010000594.1 GCA_011389755.1 Deltaproteobacteria bacterium
CGGGCGGTTTCCCTAGGGAACGGCGCGATCGATTCCCATGAGGAGACGGGGGTCTGGGGAAAGAGAGACGAACGGGCCGGGGAGGCGCTTTTTGTACCCGAGGCCTTGAGGGGCAAAAGGGTGATCATCGCGGAAGACAACGAGACTCTCTTGGAGATAGCCCGAAAAATACTCGAAAAATTTGAACTGGACGTCACGTGCGTCGACAACGGACACAGCCTCCTCGAGAGACTCGAGCGCGAAGAATTCGAATTGGTGCTCACCGACATCCAGATGCCCGTCGTCGATGGAATGGAGGTCGCCGGAATCATACGTGACACGTCGAGCAAAGTCCTCAACCACCGCATTCCCATCGTGGCGCTCAGCGCCCACATTATCGGCTCGGAAAAAGAGAGCTACCTCGCGGCGGGGTTCAACGATTACCTGCACAAGCCGGTGGCTCCCCGCGATTTGCTTCGCGTGTTGTGTAAACAGCTGGGGGTCGAGCTGTCGCCGGCTGTGAAAGAGCAAGGAAAACGCGATGCCCCTGAGCAGGTAGAGTCCCCGGCCTTCGACGTGGCTGGGTTGCTCGAGCGCTACGGCGAAGAAGAAGACCTGTGCCGTGAGTTGGTTGCCGATTTTATCCGTTCTCTGCCCGGTCGCGTCAAAAAGACGCAAGAGGCCGTTCAAAATGGCGACAAAAAGGCGGTCAAAAGCCTGGTCCACGCCATCAAGGGGATGGCGCTGACCTTTGGCGCAAAGAGAGTCGCAGATTCGTGTGACAAAATAGAACGGGCGATCGCCGCACAGGGTAAGCACGATGAGTGGGTCGCAGCGATGTCACGGGAGACAATAACCTTCGAAAAAGCAGCATCTGCCTGGATCCAAGAGAGCCGTCCCCAGATGTCGCCCAGAAAGACTTCGCGTCTCTCTGCGATAGGGCCCTAGCCCCTGGCTCTGCGACCGCTGTGCCGAAAACCTTTACTCGCCGGCGGCGGGGCCGAAGGTCGCGGGCTCGGATTCACCAGAGGTGTACTTGGCGAGGCGCTCGGCATTTTTGCCGGCGTATTTTGATTCCCACTTGTTTGCTTTGCCGGGGTTGAGGGTCACCTGTCGGCAGGCGTCCAGCCACTCGTACCGTTTATCCCAGTTTTCTTTGCCGTCTTCCAACACGGCCCAGTAGACGCGGGTGCCCATGATTCCGGGGGTGATAAACATGCGCACATAGTAGGTCTTTCCGCCCTCGAACTGGCCCTTGAGCCCTTCGGTGTTTTCAGAGACGAGCATGAACAGGTGCTCTCCGGCGGGCACTTCGTGCATGAAGTACTGACGATTTTGCACGTAGCCTATGAGATTGTCGTCCTCGAGGACCCACGCGCGCCCTCCGGGAAAGTTCTGGGGCAGCATGAAATAGATGCGGGCCGTGTCGGCGGCCGGGGCGGCCGTGGGCCTGGGCTCGTCCACGACGACGTACATCTTGGTGCAACTCGAGAGTGCGAGGGTGGCCATCGCGAGGATGGCGACCGCAAATAATTGACGCGCGCGTTTATTCATCTTTTCGTCCTCCATGGTGGCAGTTTTTTCTGCTAAAGAAAAATAATGCGTTGCGGCTAAGCGGCCAATTTTTTTTAATGAAATGCTGTCGGTCGCCGCTTGTTTTCCTTCATCCTTCTGGAAGTTTTCATCCACATAGATATAACGAAAGTCGTAAACCTTAGACCGCTTTGACGAGGTATGCCTGTGAGACATTTCATCCTGACCTTCTCCTCTCGATTCCTGCTGACGCTTTTAGGCCTATCCCTTGCCGGCGCGGGTTGCTCTTCTTCTTCCGACGAGCCCGCCGCAGTCGACAGCGCGAGCGAGCATGATCACCTCGCCGACCTAGAACG
>JAABTR010000595.1 GCA_011389755.1 Deltaproteobacteria bacterium
GGGTTGCTCTTCTTCTTCCGACGAGCCCGCCGCAGTCGACAGCGCGAGCGAGCATGATCACCTCGCCGACCTAGAACGGATCATCGCTCTTTTTCCGCCAAAGACGCGGGGCGCCCTGGCGGTCGATTTCGAGACGCTCTTTTCCTCGAGAGCCTCTAAGACGGTTTCTGACCTGCTCGCCGGCGATGGCCTGGAGGCCTCACTCGCTGAGCTGTTTCGCTCGATCGCGCGGCATAGCCTGAAGATCGATCTCGCCCAGGCGGTGACGACGGCGGTGCTGGCTCATAGCGAGGACCCGGCGCTGGGTACCGTGCTGTTTTCGCGACTCAGATTCGATCGACTCGAAGACATCCCGGGGCTCGTGGCCCTCGAGAGCGGCGAGGCCTACAGAGGCCATGAGATTCGCATTGACCCCTCGACCGGGCATCGCGCTGCGCTGCTGCCGGATCGCCTGCTCGTGGTGGCCCAGGGCGACAGCCTCCTCAAGACGGTCATCGACGCCTTCGAGGGAGACGGCGCCGGAGCCGAGCCGTCGCCGCTTTCTCCGTACCTCGGCGATCTGAAAAGCGCCCACCCGGTGACCGGGGTCTACGGCTTGCCGGGGATGTACAAGGACGTGGACGCCGGCTTGACCCTGGGTAGCGCCGTCGCCCTGGGCCTGTGGCTGGAGCTGTCGGATAAGGGCGCCTCCTTCGAGGCGACCTTCTACATGACAGGCGCGAAGGGGTTCGTGAGCACCTACAATCAGCTGGCCAAGGCGCACCAGGGCGCGCCGCTCGAGTACGTGGAGCCGGCACAGGGCAAGGAGGCCGCCGCGGTGATTCCAATGAGCGATATCCCCCTCAAAAGGAGCTTCAGCGAAGCTATCGCGTCGCGGTTTGAGCTCAAGATGCTCTTCGACCTCATGAAGGCCAAAGACGGCATAAAGGGGATCGCCTCTGGAGAGACCCTGCCCTGGGCGAATTTTTTCGTGCACGAGGCCCCGCCTTCGATCTTCATCAACTGGGAGATCCCCGAGGCCAACGTGGCGGCGTTTTCTCAGGCAAACCTGCCCAACGGCTTCGAGATGGCGAAGCTGCGCATCTTGGAATCGGATGAGCCGGCGTACTTTTTGGTGCTGAATGTCTACAGAACCGACGGCATCGTCTCCGGGGTGCGCTTCGAGTGGTCGGTGTTCGTCAAAGATCCCGTCTCTGGTGAGCCGCGCTTCATGGTGATCGAAGCGATGGCCGACTCGCTGTCGATGGATCCTGTGAACCTGATGACCACCGGGGAGCCGGTGACCCACGTCCACGACAATGATGTGCTTTTGAGCGAGGCCCAGAAGAAG
>JAABTR010000596.1 GCA_011389755.1 Deltaproteobacteria bacterium
AAATGGCGGCCGCGACGATGAGCGCCAGCACCACCACGGCGACGAGATTGAACAGCGTAGCGAAGCGCCGCAGGGAGCGCGGCAACCAGCCCCGGCGGCCTCTCGGGCGCGTGCGAAATACGAATACTAGGGAGGACAGAAGCCTTTTTATCATCGGGCTCCCCCTCCTCCAGCGCGGCCCGGGACGATGCGGGGATCGATAAGGGCGTACAGGGCGTCGGCGAGGACGACCCCCACGAGGGTCATGAGGGCCGAGGCGGTGACGACTGCCAGCAGCCAGGGCTGGTCGTGGGCCCTTATGGCCTCGAAGGTCTCGAGCCCCATGCCCGGGATGCCGAAGATCCTCTCCACCACCACCGACCCCGACACCAGGTAGGGGATCTGCAGCCCTATCATGGTGATGACCGGGAGGACGCCGTTGCGCAGCCCGTGCCTCAAGATGGCCTGGACGCGGCCGAGCCCCTTGGCCCGCGCCGTGCGGATATAGTCCTTACCGATGACCTGCAGCATGCCCACGCGCTGATAGCGGGCGAGCATCGCCATGGGCACGAAGGACAGGCAGAAGACCGGCAGCACCAGGTGGTGGGCCATGTCGACGGTCCTTCGCCACAGGGGCCAGTTGGCAGCACCGGGTGAGGATATCCCCTGGGCCGGAAAGATGTCGAGGTGGTCGGCGCCGGCGAGGTAGCGTAGGAGCAGCATGGCCATCCAAAACGTCGGCACCGAGTAGAGCACGAACAACAGCACGGTGCTGAACCTATCGAAGAGGCTGCCGCGCCTGACCGCCGCGACCAGCCCCACCGGGATCGCCACGGCATAGGCGAGCAAGAGCGCCAAGAACGAGATGAAAGCGGTCACCGGGAGCCGCTTTGCTAGCTTGGTGGTGATGGGCTGCCCGTCCCGGGTGGACACGCCGAAGTCGAGGGTCGCGATGCGGGCCAGCCAGCGGAAGTACCGGGTCTGGGTCACGACCCCTGTGAGGCGGCGAAAGCCCTCGAAGGTCGTGTAGCGGTCGTACCGGCGGCTCCACCAGTCCTGCCAGCGCGAGATCACCGCAGCGCGACGGGCGGCAGAGTCTGACTCATCGATGCGGTCGTCGATTCCGGTCAGCGTCGCGAGCAGGTCCACGATGCGCTCTTGTGCCTCCGGGTCGAGCTCTTCGTCGAGCACGTCCATGAGCTGCGGCAGGGCAAAGGTGTCGAGCCTGCGCAGCTCTGCGAGGGCGAGCTTGTCGTCGTGCCGCACGTAGCGGCGGACCAGCCGCCCGGCCCGGACCGGCTCGAAATCGGCGCCGTAGATGTCCCAGTAGCGTTTCCAAAAAGCGGCGCGATCCGGCGCCACGGACAGCTCCCGGTTCGCCCCGATGCGATCGGCCACAGCGTCGAGGGCGACGAGGGCCTCGCGCCGCGCCTCGGGGCCGAGGTCGTCCAAGGACGCGATGATGTAGGGCAGCCAGGCCCCTCCCACCCGGGCGATGGCGCGGCGCGCTCCGGGGGCGCGGCGCGGGTCGGACAGCCGGTCCAGCTCGCTCGCGGCAAAGGAGCGGGCGTCGTCGATGTCGAAGTTGAGAAAAAGCGGCAGGTGGTAGCCGTAGTAGTGCTCTCTATCGCGCGCGGTCTGGCCCACAGCCGCGCTGAGCAGCGGTCCGACGCCGACGGTGGGCGGCCCCATGGTGAGGTTGAGCAGCACAAAGGTGACCAGGCTGATCCCGACGAGGGTGGGGATGGTGGCGAAGGTGCGTCTAGCAACGAAGCGAAACACGCGCTAGTCCTCCCCGCTGCCTTGGGCTGGGTTCGCGGGAGCGATCCACATCCGCGTCACGTCGAACCGGCCGCCTCGTGGGGACAC
>JAABTR010000597.1 GCA_011389755.1 Deltaproteobacteria bacterium
AAGGCCGCTGCGATGGCGCGGCGCACTGCGGGGTCGGCGAGCTCGGCTTTTTGCGTGTTGAGCACCAAGGTCTCCACCTCGCGTCCGGTCGAGACCAGGGTGTAACCATCTTCTACTTTGCTGGCGACTCGAGGCGCCAGACCGGAAATGATGTCGAGCTCGCCGCGGCGAAACAGCTCGAGCGCCACGGAGTCGTCCTGGGCAAATCGATAGACGACGTTGGACACGTACGGCTTCTTCCCCCTCCAATCGTCGTTTCGCGCCAGAGCGATGAGCTGCCCCGGTATCCACTCGTCAAAACGAAACGGTCCCGAGCCGACCGGCGCCCGCGCTGCGCGGTGTTCTCCAAGGACCCCTCTGCCGAACACGTGCGCCGGGAGGATCATCAATGAGTCGAGCAGATTCAAAAAGGTCGGATCGGCCCAGTCGAGCACCAGCTCCACCTCCCCCAAATCCCGCTTGAGGACTTGGGAGACGTGGTCGAAACGCGCCTTCAGCGCGGCGTGGTTGGCCGGATCCCGCAGCTTCTCGAAGGTGAAGATCACGTCCTCGGCGGTGACCGGTAGCCCATCGTGCCAGCGAGCGTCGGGGGCCAGACGAAAAAGGAAACGCCGCCCGTTGTCGGCCACAAACCAATCTTCGGCCAGCGAAGGTTCCACGCCTCCGTCAGGAGTTTTGCTCACGAGGGGCTCGAGCACGTGGTGGTCGATGATGGCGCGTACCGCCGGATCGGGGTCGATGAGCGACAAAAGCAAGCCCGGCTCTTTGGAGCTGCGCAGGCTCACCGAGCCGCCGTAGCGCGGCGCGTCCGACTCGGGGGGCTCATTTTGGAAGTAGCGGGGCGTCTCGGTCCCCTCGCAGCGACACGGCGGGGGCACCATGGCCGCGCCGCAGCCCCCGTCGCCTCCCGTGGATAGGCAAGAGACGCACGCGAGGAGGGCGAGGGCGGTCATCGAGAAAGCTTTCTTAGAGCATGGAAAAAAGCCGCGAACCATGCCTCCATGTATACGCTGGCCGGACGTCAAGACCCAAATTTCAGCTTCGCATTATCGCGCGAGTCTGGTTAGAATTGTCGTCCGAAACGAAAAGAAGACGATGAAAAGGAGATCGAGGATGGATCACACGACTTTCGCCGCCCGGCGCGAGACCCTGCGCAAGAAACTTTCAAACGGCGCTGCTTTGCTGCTCGGGCAGTTTGACGCGCCGCGCAACTACTCCGCAAATACATATCGGTTCCGTCAGGACTCCCACTTCCTCTACTACGTGGGGACGAACCTGCCCGGCATGGCCTGTCTCATCCTCGAAGACGGGGAGGCGGTGCTCTTTGGCGCGCCCGAGGACCCGGACGACCTGGTCTGGCACGGCCCCCATCCGGTGCTCAAAGACCACGCACGAGCCGCCGGCATCGAACAGACAAGGCCCCTGTCCGACTTGGCGGGCGTGCTCCAAGGGCAAAAAGCCTCCGGCACGACGATTCACTACCTGCCCCCTTATCGCGGCGAACAAAAGATCTGGCTGTCGGAGCTGTTAGGCGCGCCGATCCCATCGGTCATCGCCGGCGCCTCGAGGGAGCTCGCCCGAATCGTCGTGGATCAGCGGTCGGTAAAGACGGACGAAGAGCTCGTCGAGATCGAAGAGGCGCTGGGGATCAGCGCCGAGATGTACGCTGCGGCGATGAAGGTCATCGGGCCGGGGCGCACCGAGGCGGAGGTCTGCGCGGCCATGCAGGCGATAAGCCTCAAGTACGACCGCCAGCAATCGTTTCAGCCCATCGTGTCGATACGCGGAGAGGTGCTCCATAACGAATCCTACGCCAACACGCTCAAAGAGGGCGATCTGCTGCTCATAGACAGCGGCACCGAGTCGAAGCGCTTCTACGCCTCGGACATCACGCGAACCTTTCCGGTGTCGGGGCGCTACTCCGAAAAGCAAAAGGGCATCTACCAGGTGGTCCTAAACTCGCAGCTGGCCGCCATCGAAGCCGCTTCGCCCGAGCGCACCAACCGCGACCTCCACCTCATCGCCGCCGAGACTATCGCACGCGGGCTCACCCAGCTGGGGCTCATGAGAGGCGATCCGGCTGAGGCGGTGAGAAACGGCGCTCACGCCCTGTTTTTCCCCCACGGTCTCGGCCACATGATAGGCCTCGACGTCCACGACATGGAAGATCTGGGGGACGTGGTGGGCTACCCCGAAGGAGAGAAGCGCTCCAGCCAGTTCGGGCTGGCGTTTTTGCGCCTGGCCCGCAAGCTCGAGCCCGGCTACGCGGTGACCGTGGAGCCGGGGGTGTACTTTGTGCCCGCGCTCATCGACCGCTGGAAAGCCGAAGGCAAAAACAAGGATTTCATCAACTACGACGAGGTCGAAAAATACCGCGGCTTCGGCGGCGTGCGCATCGAAGACGACATCGTCATCACAGACACCGGCTGCCGCGTGCTCGGCCCCAAGATCCCCAAGACGGTCGAAGAGGTCGAGGGCGCGCTGAAGCTTTGAGAATAGGCGATGGGGGCTTGGGGCCAGGAACCTGACGCCGTTCAGCTCTTGTCGGAATCTCCGATTGTTTTTTGTTTTCGCCGCGCTTTTACCCTATCGCGAGCCTTTTTCCAGGCGATTTTCAAGATCAAAAAAGCGAAAACGACAACGATGAGCACCCAGGCGGTGGTGGTGTACTTGCGAAAGAGCCGCTCGATGTTTTCCCAGTTGTGTCCCAGGGCGTAGCCCACCGTCATGACCAGAGTGTTCCAAATGGTCGTCGAGACGAGCCCCCAAAACATTACCGCGGGGAAGGACAGGCGCGCCATGCCGGCGGCAACGAAGAACAGCCCGCGAATACCGGGTAAGAAGCGGTTGATCCCAATAAAAGCCGCACCGTGCCTCTCGAACCTATCGAGCACCGGCTTGGCCCGCAT
>JAABTR010000598.1 GCA_011389755.1 Deltaproteobacteria bacterium
GCGGGTGCCTCACCAAGACGAAAGACTCATCGAAAACCCGGCGCAGCACCTCCTCGTCCATGAGATCGCCGCCCGGCCCTTCGAAGACGACTCTGCCGTCTCGCAGGGCCACGACGCGGTCGCTCCACAAAGAGGCGCAGTTGAGCTCATGGGTCACCATCACGATGGTGACCTCCAGATCGCGGTTGAGCTTGGCGAGGACCCGGTGGACATCGTGCTGGTGTTTGGGATCGAGGAAGGCGGTGGGCTCGTCGAGCAGCAAAATCCTCGCCTCCTGGGCGATGGCCCCGGCGATGAGCACCCGCTGCCGCTCCCCGCCGCTCAAGGTGGGCAACGTGCGGCTTACCAGATCCCGAAGGTCGGTCAGCTCGATAGCCATATCGACAGCCTGTTTGTCCTTGGCCGTGAAGCTCGAAAAGGGGGTCGAGTGGGGGTAGCGCCCCATGGAGACGAACTCGCGCACGGTGTAGTCGAGACCCACGCCAGCCGCCTGGGGCACATAGCTCATCGCTCTGGCCAGCTCCTTCTGCGCGTAGCCGGTCACATCTCTTTCGAAGACCTCGAGGCTCCCGCGAAAGCCCTTGTAAATCCGCATAGCGCACTTGAGAAGCGTGCTCTTCCCGGCTCCATTGGGTCCTACGATGGAGACCAGCTCTTTGGCGCGAATATCCAGATTGACGCCGGCCAGCGCGTCCTTCTTTCCGAGGGTCAGCGCCAAGTCCCTCGTCGAAAGGACGATGCTCATGGCCTGCTTCTCGCCGCGGCTCCCGCCAGAATCTGCGCAAACCGCGCAGCGAGCTCTGCCACGCGCGGCCCGGGCACGGTGGCCGCATCGCCGTCCACGAGAAACACATTTCCGGAGGCCACCGCCTGAGTCGCTGCCAGCTTCGACCACCTGGCCATGGCGTCGCCCGCGACCTTTTGGGTGTGTTCGGCGCTCAGGTCAAGGATCACATCGGGCCGCAAATTCAAAATGCTCTCGGTGGAAAGCCGCGGGTAAGCAACCGGTGTTTGTTTTAGCGCGTTGCGCCCCCCGGCCAGCTCCAAGACCTCATCCAGGTACGTGCCCGGTCCAGCCGCGAAGACCTCTCCGCCGTCCGGCCCCAAGGTCCCACCCACGACGACGAGGACGCGAGGTCTGGCTTTAAGAGACACCGCTTTGTCACCCACCGCGTCGAGCGTGCGTTGGATACGGGCGCGCAGGAGCGCTGACTCCTCGGTTTTGCCGCACCGATCCCCTATTTCATCGATGGCGGCGAGGATGGCAGCCACCGAGTCGGCCTCGAGGATCTTTGTCTGCAGCCCCAGCTGCCGCAGCTTTGCGTCTGCGACCTCGTGCAGGTCGAGCAAGAAGACCACGTCCGGCTGGGTCTCCAAAATCGCCTCGTAGTTCGGATCGGCATAGCCCCCTATCTTCGGCTTGTCCCGGGCCGCCTCTGGATAGTCGCAGTACCTGGTCACGCCCACCACGCGGTCGCCGAGCCCCAAGGCGAAGAGGGTCTCGGTCAGACTGGGCGCGAGCGACACGATGCGCCGGCAAGGCGGGGCTTTTGCCGTTTCGCCTCTCGTCGGCGTCGTCTTCGAGGGACCGCTCCACGCGCCCCAGGCGGTCAGAATACCAAGCGCCGCCGCGGCGGCGATGAACGCGAATGTTCTCATCACCCTCTTTTTTTTCGGCCAAAGTTGCGACTGGAGTTTTAAAAAAAGTCTCGGGCAGTCGAGACCGCCGCTCAATCACAAGAGGCGATGCAGCGGCGATTAAAAGCCCGATTCGAGGCGTGTGTCAAGCGAGAGCCCCGAGGCCCCGCAAAAGGCGGATCACTCGTTGACGGCCGAAGCCACCTTGACGCCCTCGGGGATGGCCTCGTCGAGGACCCGGCGCACCTTCTGAGTGAGCTGCTCGTAGGAGAACGGCTTTTGCAAAAAAGCGACGTGCGTGAGAAGCTCGCCGAGCCGCAGCACCTCCTCGTCGTTGTACCCCGACATGAACAGGATGCGGGTCTCCGGCCGCTGCCGAACCAGCCTCTCGACCAGCTCGCGCCCGCCTATCTTCGGCATCACGACGTCGGTGAGGATGAGGTGGATGGGCCCTTCTTCTTTTTCGCAAAGCACCATAGCTTCGCCGCCGTGGCGCGCCGTCAAGACGGTGTAGCCCGCGCGCTCCAGCATCCGCCGCACGAGGACCCTGACGGCGTTCTCGTCTTCGACCAACAAGATGGTCTCCCAGCCTCGCACGGCCCCGCGCTCGATGCGGATGGGATCCATGGTGCCCGCCTGGCCTTTGGCGCGGGGCAGGTAGACGCGAAATGTCGTCCCGACCCCCACCTCGCTGTCCACCTGAATGTCGCCGCCGCTTTGCTTGACGATACCGTAGACGGTGGACAGCCCCAGGCCGGTGCCGCGGTCCTTGGGCTTGGTCGTGAAAAAGGGCTCGAAGATGCGCAGCATGGTCTCGGGCGACATCCCCATGCCGTTGTCGCTCACCGCAAAGACCACGTATTCCCCCGCGGGCAGCTCCAGGTCTTCCCCTGTCTGCTGGGAGCTCAGCACGAGGTTCTCGGTTCGCACCGTCATGAGCCCACCCTCGGGCATGGCGTCCCGGGCGTTGACCACCAGGTTCATGATGACCTGTTCGATCTGGCTGCGATCGGCCTTGATGGTCCCGAGGGCGTCCGACAGGTCGGTCACGAGCTCGATATCCTCGCCGATGAGCCTCTTGAGCATCCGCTTGAGGTCGCTGACCACCGTGTTGAGCTCCAGGGGACGGGGCTCGAGCACCTGCCGCCGGCTGAAGGCCAGCAGCTGACGCGTCAGCGCTCCGGCGCGCTCGGTGGCCTTGCGGATCTCGTCGACATCTTCGCGCAGGGGATCGCCCTCTTTTAGGCTGTCCAGGATCAGCTCGGAGAAGCCCCGGATGGTGGTCAGCACGTTGTTGAAATCGTGGGCCACGCCGCCGGCCAGCTTCCCCACCGCCTCCATCCGCTGAGACTGACGGACCTGAGACTCGATCCGTTTCCGCTCTGTCATATCCCGCACGATGAGCTGCGCCTGCTTTTTGCCCCGGTACTCGAGCGGGATCACCGAGATCTCGACATCGACGGTTTTTTTGTCGGGGCGCAAGAGCTTGGCTTCGTGGAACGGGACCTTCTCGCCCCTTTTGAGGCTGGTGACGAGGAGCTGATCAATGAGCCTCTCGTCGCCGGGGTGAAACAGATCTTTGACATCGAGGGTCGCCAGACCATCGGGGCTGTCGATCCCCAACATGCTGCGACCTGCCTCGTTGATGTAAATGGGCCGCCCCTTTTCGCACACCGCGATCATGTCAGGAGAGAGCTCCACCACCTGGCGATAGCGCTCCTCGCTCGCCATCAGGGCGGCGGTTCGATCCGAGACCATCTGCTCGAGCCGCTCGTTGGCCACGCGGCGATCCTCCTCGGTTTTTTTAACGCGCACCGCGATCCGCAGACGTGTGACGATATCGACGACATCTATCGGCGCAAACAGCACCTCTTCCGCTCCGACCTCCAGCCCCTCGACGCGCCTCTTCTCCCGGTCGGGATGCTCGGAGACGATCAAGACCGGGAAGTGGGCTCCTTTGTCGACCTTGATCGCGCGGCAGAGATCTACGCCCGATACGACAGCCTTGTCATCGTGCACCAGCACGCAGTCGATGCTCTCGCCCGTCAGGCACGACATGGCTTCGGACGCGCCGGCGACCGAAAAAATCCGGCAACCGGAAATGTGATCCGCAATGAGCGACGCATATTCTCGCCGCTTTTCGTGGTCTTCGCCGACAACCAGAATCGCTGACTGACTCATTGAGGCACTCCACCTGCTTCCTAATTCCACAGCATCAGCGCAAAATTATAGCTTCTTTGCAATTTAAAAACTACCGAAATCCTTGGGGCGAACCGACGCCCCCTCTTGTTGGGGGTCTCGCCTCGCCCGCGCAGATGACCAAGATATCTGATTATTTAAATCCGCCGGCCCCAGTTGCCCACATGAGTCCGGGGCAGCTTCTCGCCGGCCCGAATGCGCCGCCACAAAGAGCGCGCCTCAGCCGGGGCGTAGGGGCGGTTCACAAAATCGACCCGGAGCCGCCGAGCCCCCATCTGAACGAGCTCGGCCTGGGCGTGAGCGATGGACCAGGGGGTCATGGAATAGACCACGGCGGTGCAGCCGTCGCGAGCCACGCAGACCCTCGTCCCGCTGCGGTCGCGAAGCACGATGGGGGATTCGAAACGGCAGCGCCCCTGGCCTGGGCAAGCGCCGCCTATCACCGCGTAGCCGCACGTCGCCGACAAGAACAAGGGGGTGTCTTGATACACGACGACGTCGCAGACGCGGCCGTGGTCCGCGAGCAGCGCTGCAATATTTTCGCAGGTGTCTTCGGGTGACGTGGTCCACCTCGAAAACCCCAGCCCCCGGAGCTCGTCCGCGGCCCTCGCGTTGACCACAAAAAACGGCCAATCGGCGGTCATGTCGTCGCTGCCGCGGCCCCGCTGGCTCAGCCATTTCCGGGCCCACAGCCCCGGCAGCGACCAGCGCCCGAAGCCGGCCGCGATCAGGTCGCCGACGCGGTCCTCCAAGTCATCGGGGCGCCCGCTGCGATGGATAGGCGAAATCGCAAACCGGATCCGCTCGGGACCGAGCTCCTCGATCAATGACGCGAGCCCATCGGCGAACACATCCCGGCGCGCTGCTCTTCTCACGGCGACCAGCACCTCGTCCACCCCCTCGAGGTCTCCCGCCTCGAACGCCGAGAGGGCCCGAAGATCATCGACGCACAGCACCCACAGGGGC
>JAABTR010000599.1 GCA_011389755.1 Deltaproteobacteria bacterium
TTGAGATGACTCGCTGCCGCTATCGGTCGCCGAGTCCCCCTGCGCGTCGCCGCTGTCGCTGCCCCCGCAGCCTGCGACGGCGAGCCCAGCCGTCATTAGAAATGACAGTCCGATCCTCACATGCGTTCGCATCTTCTCCTCCTCCTGGAAAGATATGAATTTGTTGTATCCGAGCTTGGTCAGGCCAATTTCGGATGACATTTCCCAATCGGTTTCGCAGATCTAGGTTACCCCAGGAACAGTTTCGGGAAATATTTTTTTAGCCGAACTGTCAAATTACAGTATTTGCGGCATTTATCCAGGGTTGACACAGCGGCGTGAAATGGAGGCTTTGAGAAAAGTTTCAATGGGCTCGTTTGGCGACGAGCGCGAAATCCACCGAAACGATGGCCGCCGCTGCTTCGACGATGACGGGGAGGCGGAGCCCGAAGCAGGCGTCGTGGCGGCCTCGGGTTTGGATTTTGCACGGTCGCCCGGTGCGCAGATCGACGGTATCTTGGGACTTCTCGATGCTCGCGCTGGGGCGGGCGGCCACGCGAAAAATGAGGGGGTTGCCGTTGGTGATACCCCCGTTAATCCCTCCGGCTTTGTTGGTCGCCGTTTGCCCCGAGGCGTCGACGATTGGGTCGTTGTAAACAGAGCCCCTCATCTTGGCGGCGGCGAAACCGGCGCCGAACTCCACGCCCTTGATTCCCGGTATCGCGAACAAAAGGTGCGCGAGCTGTGACTCGAAGCCGTCGAAGAAAGGCTCGCCCAAACCGGGCGGGACGCCGTCGACCTGGCACTCGATGAGCGCGCCCACGGAATCTTTTGCCGCTGCGGCTTCGGCGGCGGCTTGATCGGGCGCTTTGCTGCCGCCCGCCTCGATGACTTCCGCTTGGAAGGCCTGGCTTTCGCCGATGATCTTCTTTGCGATGACTCCCGCGGCGACGAGCCCGACGGTGATGCGCCCAGAGAGATGCCCGCCTCCCCGCGGATCGTTGAAGCCGTTGTACTTTTGGCGAGCGGTCAGATCGGCGTGGCCCGGCCTCGGTTTGTGTGCGATCTCGTCGTAGTCTCGTGATTTGACGTCTGTGTTGTCAAATGAGATTAAAATGGGCGCGCCCGTGGTCATCCCACTTAAGATTCCGCTGCGCAGGCTGGGGATGTCCTCTTCGATCCGGGCGGTGGTGCCGGGAGCTCCGGGCCTGCGGCGGGCGAGGTCCTCGGCGAAATCGGCTGGGGCCAAAGGGATCCCAGGGGGGCAGCCGTCTATGAGAACTCCGGCCATCTCCCCGTGGGACTCTCCCCAAATGCTGACTCGAAATAGTCGTCCAAAGCTGTTCATGACACCTCGATTCCCAAGGATTGAAGTTCAACGAAAAAACCCGGATGGGATTTGGCCACGCATGCGGCGCCTGCGATGCGCACCGGCCCCTTTGCTCGCGAAGCGGCGATGGCGGCCGCCATGGCGATGCGGTGATCGCCCCGGGCATCGAGGCGTCCCGCCGATGGTGTGCCGGGCTGGACCGTCATCCGGTCGCCGTCGACCTCGATGGCGCAGCCGAGCGCGCCGAGCTCTTGGGCCAACGCGGCGGCTCGATCGCTCTCTTTGTCTCTGAGCCTTTGCGCGCCGTAGAGCGCGGTGGACCCCTCACAAGCGAGCGCGAGGCAGACGAGGGGAGGAAACAGATCGGGGCAATCGGTGGCGTCGAACTCGAAGCCGCGCAGCTTGGACTTGCGAGCGCGATAGCTCCCCTGCTCACAGGTGCAGTCTGCACCCGCGGCGTCGAGCGCCTCGAGGATCGCGATGTCGGCCTGCGTGGATTGCGGGTCGAGCCCGGACACTGCGACGTCGCCTGCCGTGGCGCCGGCCACGAGCAGGAAAGCGGCGCAGGACCAGTCACCCTCGACGCTGTAGTGGCTCGATCGATAGAGGCGACCTCCTTTGATTTCGAACCGGGTCATCGATGCATCGTGTTCCACGCGGACACCGAAGTGTTCCATGAGTGAGAGGGTGAGCATCACGTAGGGGCGGCTCTTTAGGTGCGGCACCTCGATGATGGAATCCCGTTCGCAAAGAGGCGCGGCCATGAGCAGGCCGGTCAAAAACTGAGAGGTGATCGATCCGTCCACGGTCACCTCGCCGCCGCGCAAGGGGCCGCGGACGTGCACTGGAGGGCGGCCCTCGCGGCTTTCGAAACGCGCGTTGAGCGCCTCGAGAGGCGCGCGCATCATCTCCACGGGACGGTGCAGCAGGGTCCCGCGGGCTCTTAGCTCGATATCACCGTCCCAGAGCGCGCAGATGGGGGTGAACATCCTCAGGCAGAGACCCGACTCGCCGCAGTCGGCGGTGAGGGCGCCGGTGCCTCTTCGGCAGGGGACGGGCTCGATGCGGAGGGTGTCTCCTGCCCCGTCAATCTTGGCGCCCAGCGACGCGGCGACGCCCAGCGCGGCCTGGGAGTCATCGCTCAAGGGGCGGTGGTTCTTGATGTCGCACGGGCCGTCCGACAACATGGATAAGGCGATGGCGCGCTGGAGGGCGCTCTTTGACGGGACCGCTCGCACGCGGCCGCCGGGCTCACCCGGATAGACCGATTTCTCGGGCGACGTTGTCGACCACATCGTCAATGCTCTCCTCGGTGGTGTCGATGACCAGGTCGGCGCTGCGCAGGTAAGCGTCGCGCCGCTCGTCCAAGATCTCCACATACCGCCCCAAGGGATCGTCAACTTCGAGCAGCGGGCGCGAACCCTTTTCGATGCGATCGAGGGCGACCGGCGGGCTGCAGTATAAAAAGATCTTCGTGTCAAAATGCGCGATCGCGGACAAGCTCTGCGGGTTGGAGACGGCGCCGCCTCCGAGGACGAGCACCTTGTCGTCTTGGAACGCTGCCTTTTTCACGATCTCTCGTTCGGCTTGGCGAAAGGCCTCTTCGCCGCGGACGCGGAAGATCTCGGAGATCGTCATCCCCGAGGCCCTCTCGATCTCCCAGTCGCTGTCTGTGAAGCCGAGCCCGCAGCGGGCGGCGAGCTTGCGGCCCACCGTGGTCTTTCCCGAGCCCATCATACCCAAAAGCAAAACGCTCGGGCGGCGTGGCGCAGCGGTCAGGGCTCGCCGGGACAGATCTTTGCCCTTCGGCGGCGCACCGAAGAAAACGCGATGGGCCGAGCGCGCCTGTCCCAAGAGCCACCCGGCGCCGTCTACGTAGCGGCACCGGGCAATTTGGGCCGCTTGTCGGATCTTGGAATCTGTGTACGCGGCGTCGAGGACCGTCATGTCCGGGCGCAGCAGCTCTGCGGGCACAGCGTCGGCGCCTGCGGGGACGCAGGAGACCAAGAGATCGCAGTCGTCGAGGATCTCGGCGAGCTCTCCGAGCTCGGCCGGGGTGCAGGGCAGCTCCGTGCTCAGGCGCTCTACGCGGCGAGGGGATCGTCCCACCAAGGTCACATGGGAAGGTCCGAGCTGCTTGAGCGCATAGAGCGCGGCCCGGGCCGCGCCGCCGGCTCCCACGACGACCACTTTTTTTGCGGCCACGTCGATCCCCGCTTCGGCGAGCGCGTAGGAGACGCCGTCGGGGTCGGTGTTGTGTCCGCGGGAGTGTTTGCCCTCGAAAACGACCGTGTTGACGGCCTTGACCGCCCTGGCGGGTTCTGACAGCTCATCGACGGCATCGTGGGCTTCTTCCTTGAGAGGCGAGGTGATGTTCAGACCACGGATGCCGAGCACCCGGCACATCCCGAAGAGTCGATCAATATCCTTTGAACAGATGCGCGTGTAGATGGCGCCGGTTTTGCTCTGTGCGAACCAGCGGTGAAAGATGTCCGGGGAGCGACTGTGCCGGATGGGGGCGCCTGCGACGGCGAATATCTCGACCGCGCTCATGGCGCGAGCTCCTGCCAGGCTTTGACGAGTTGAGCTCGCGTGAGCTGGCCGGGCGCTGTTGGCGCGTAGCCTTCTTGTGACGCAAACGTGAAAGGGGCACCTAAAAGCGGACCTATGATTCGCGTCAAGCGTCCCGCCGGGCCCATACCCAAGGGGACGACACCACGCTTGTCGCCCAGGAGGCCGAGGAGGCGGGCGGCGTCTCGTTCGTTTTGCGCGTGGCAGGCGACCTTCGCGATATGGGCCCCTAGCGCGAAGCAGCGTTCGACGATTTCGACGAGCTCAGCGCGCGCCGGGGTCGCGTGGAAATCGTGATAGGAGACGATGATCCGGCAGCCGGACTGGGCTGCCGCCGAGAGCACGGTGCGACAGAGGGTGGGGGCGGCTTCCAGCTCCACATCGACGTAGCGAGCTCCAAGCGCGGCGGCCCCAGCGAGGATTCGGGTCCGCCGGTCTTCGGACAGATGCCCGGGCCGCGCCGTCGCGATGAGCCGTGCCCGTATCGAGAAGATGCGGGCAAGCTGCTCTTCGCTCAAATCCAAATCGTCGAGTCGCACCTCGGCAAAAGAAAGGTTTTCGAGAGCGTCTAGGGTCTGCTCGAAGGTGTTTCGCCGCACGCTCACGCAAATCTTGTCTTCGTAATTGGTCATTTTTCGAAATTAGTATGAAGTGGTTTTCCATCTTTTCCGAAGGGTTTTTTTTAAAATCCCCCGATTTTTTTCTGGGGCTCTCTGTGTGAGCCCTAGAGATAACAGCCCGATTATTTTGGGGATATTTTTGCCTGCTCTCAACTTGGGAGCCGCCGGAGGGAAAAAAACAAGAAAAAGAAAAATCATCGCTTGACTCAACGGACCGCGATCCGTATAAACCGACCTCGCCGCAACGCAGTGGCAACCAACCTCTGGTTCTGGTTGACACGTGCGAGGCGGGTCAAACGC
>JAABTR010000600.1 GCA_011389755.1 Deltaproteobacteria bacterium
GCACGACACCGAGCCGGTCATCGCCGAGCCCACCTGGGTCAAGAAAAAGGGCAAAAAGCCAAAGGTCCGCCGATACTGGCAGCCCAAGCTCCCCCAAGACGCCGACGCCCGAGTCAAGAAGCTGTGGGCCGAGCGCGCCGAGTGGATCGTTCCGCCGCACCCGGGGCGGCCTTACTGCCGGTGAGAAAAAAACTTCAGTTAAAAAGCAAACAGCTCGAGCACAGTCAGCTTCGCGTCTACGGCGGCGACGGGGGCGCCGCTCAAGTCGGTCATCTCGTCGGTGCCGCGCACCAAAATGGAGGGCGTTTCGGGATCCTCGTGCGAAAAGAGCAGGGGGCGTCGGCAGCCCTCGTCGGTGAGCGCGTCGTGTATTTTTCCAGCCGGTCCCTCAGCGGCGATGAGCCAGCGGTCTCTTTGGACGCACAGCGCCACGGCCAGCGCGTGGGGCGAGAGGGTCGCCTCCAGCGCCGGGTCGCCCAGGCCCTGGACCAGGTTCGGCAGGCTCTCGAAAGAGCCGCTCGGGGACGATTCGGGGGGGGAGCCGAGGTACAGACCGCCGCTCTCGGTGACGCCCAAGAGCGGATCGTGAGGGGTGAGCTGCCCGGCGATGTGCCCGTCCACCTTCTGCCCGCGCCTCTCCGCCCAGGGGCCGAGGACCACGGCGGCGAGCAATCCTCTGCGTTGCGCCCGGGCTCTGGGCTCGGGCGGCGCGTAGGGCGCGGGGATCTCGCCGGGCAAGATCTCAGCGCGGGTCCTTTGCAGATCGACGGCGAGCAGCGCAGTGTCGCCGGCCTGCTTGCGGCCGGTCGCCGGAAAGTATCCGGGATTTGGCTGGGCGAGATTCTCGGCGCTCCAGTCCGGGCCGGGCAGCGGCTTCTTGGTGGTCAAAAAGAAGAAATCCTTGGGAGAGGCATAAACGTAGCGGTCCGCCGGGAACACCGTGCCGCGCAGAGCGTTTTCGACCTCGTAGTCCACCTTTTGCCCGGTTTTTAGTCGCTCGGCGTCGCCCTCTTCGAAGCCGTAGTACAAAAAGGAGGTGTGGTACGGATTCATGTCCAGGTGCATGCCATAGGTGCACTCGGCCCGTTTCATGGCTTGTGCGAGGGTGGCGGCGTCCAGGTTTTCGCCCCAGGCGTAGATCAAGCTCCCGTCCTTGCGGCGGCACAGCCCCGAGCGGACTGTGTACATGCGGACAATGTCGCCGCTGGAGGTGACCGCGATGCCCCATTTGGCCCTTCGGGCCGGGTTGATCTGTCCGCTGTCCAGCAAGGGTTCGAGGTTCTGCCGAAACGAGAGCATTTCGTCTGGGATGTGGCCGCCTTGGGGCCACGTGGACAAGGTGGTGTGTCCATCCTCGAACGTGGCGATGGTCGCGGCGCCTTTGACCGGAGGAACCAGCAGGTCACGCTCCACCATCATGCCGTAGCTGCCGTGCACGGTCTTGAAGGCACCGTTAAACGCCGCCACCACCCGAGAAAGGATCTCTTCGTCGCGGGGGAGGCGGCCCGAGCCCTGGCTGCCGGTGGTGGAGCGCGGATCTTCGAGCCCCGCCACCATGTGCAGCTCGAGCCGGCTCATATCCAGGGCGAACAGGTGAACCACGACGTCCGAGCGCTCCTCATCCGGACGGACGAAGGTGCGGTAGATGACGGCCGGCGCGTCCGCGGCGGTTTTCGTGAAGTTGAGGTTTCCCGGGGACCACGTGCCTTCTTGGGATTGTTTTGTGGCGTGCCGCGAGCGCCGCAGAGGATGCGGCGGCCAGCGCACGGGTTTGTCTCCGGGGGGCGATTGGATCTCACCGGGCAGCTCGAAAAAGAGCTCGTCTTTGTTTTGCGAAGCTGTCCCCAGCTCCGGCTCGTAGTACGCCGTCTGCGTCATGCGCCTCACAGCGTCGCTCAGGGCGAAAAAGCGCCCCTCGAGCCACTCGATGGGGCCGGGGCCGAACCAAGGTAAGCCGCGCAAGGTGTCGACCATCCACAAAACGGGCTCCTTGGGCAGCCGGCGCGCCTGCCGGACGCGCAGGTCGGGGTGCCCGGTCTCGCCGCCGGCCAGGGCCACGATCCCCCGCTGCGACTGCCCGCGCGGGTCGGTCCAGCTCACAGCGATCTTCGCATGGGTTTCGTCGCGCCCGTCGGAGATGGCGAGCTGGTGCACCGGCTCGCTGAAAGTGACGGTCGTTTGGGCGACGCCGGCGAGCCGCCCGGTCTCGAAATAGTTGCTCAGGCGGCCGAGGATTCGGCTCAGCGGCGACCAGGAGCCGCTCTCACATCCGCTTTCAAATCCGCGCGCGCCCGTGGTGTCGAAGATGGTCAGCGAGCGGACTTGGCCAAGGGCCCGGGTCGCGACCAGCGCATAGGGAGGAAACCACTCGAGGTAGAAATCGTCGCCGTGGGGGGTGCGGGTCAGGTTTCGGACCTCGCTCACGGCCCAGATGCGGTTTTTTTCGTCCAGCTTGGCTTCTGCGCGGTAGAGATCGCGAGCGCGGCTTTTTGCTCTTTTGGCGAGAAACAAGATCTCATGGGAGCTGAGGCAGTCGACAGAAGAGTTATTTTGGGGGGCGTCTA
>JAABTR010000601.1 GCA_011389755.1 Deltaproteobacteria bacterium
TTTTGCTCTTTTGGCGAGAAACAAGATCTCATGGGAGCTGAGGCAGTCGACAGAAGAGTTATTTTGGGGGGCGTCTACGTAGACAATGGAGCCCTGTTCGATTTCGAGCCCGGTGGCCGCCGAGACCGGATCGGGCCTTCGAGATGGGGCGATGTCGCGGTGGAGCGATGCCCACACGCCCGCGATCGCGCACGCAAGAAAAGTGACGAGGTGGGTCAACGCGGCGAACCGCCGCGGCGCATTGTTTGAGACGCGAGGACTCATGAGAACATCGATAATCGCATAGGCCGAATTTCAGTTCAAACCGGCGAAGGGTCCGATCAGTTCGCGCTCGCGAGGCGATCGAGGACCGGCGGTTTTTCGAGCTTGACCATTCGCTCGGGTATCTTGGGCATGGTCTGCCCGTCGAGCAGATGATAGCGCGCCATGTTCTGGTAGCAACGCCGAACATAGTTGCGGGTCTGGTCGAAGGCGATCTTTTCCACGAAGAGATCGGTGGGGGCGTCACCGGAGGTCGCGAGCCAATTGCTGGTGGCGCCCGGGCCGCCGTTGTACGCCGAGAAGACGAGGGGCAGCTGGCCGCGAAAGGTGTTCCACAAAAATTCCAGCTCATAGCCCGCGGCGGTCAACGATTCCACCGGCCCCGGTATCTCCCCGGGCCTGAGCGCGGGGAGCCTTGCCCGCTTTCGGTTGGCCTCGTAGGTTTGGGGCATGAACTGCATGAGCCCCATGGCGCCCGCGTAGGATATGACGTTGGGGTTGAACAGGCTCTCCTTGCGCGCGATCGAGTAGACCGTGTAGGGCGGCAGGCCGTGCTCGTCTTCAATGCGTTCGACGATGTCGGGGTAGGGCTTCGGATACGCCACCGAGGTCCACCACAGCTCCTCTGCGTCGTCCGGCGGCCAGTCAATCTTTCGGTAGGCCCGCAGGATGACGTACTGGGGAGATTCTAAGGCGATGTAGTGTTGCACCAGGTCGGTCGGTGGAGCCTTGACGCGGCCGCGGCGCTCATCGCTGCGCAAAAGTTCGCCGGCTTCGCGGACGAATCCAGCCTGCGCCAAGAAGTGCGCTGATGACGAAAGGTCTTGGAGCTCGGTCGAGACCGGCGTCGGCGACGGCGCGCGGTGCAGGGGCGAAGAGGCGCATGTTCCCATCTCCAGGCCCATTTTTTCGAGACGGGCGCGCCCCAGCTGGCTGTACCAGATCGTCGGGTCCATGGAGCACAGGTGGTGGAAGAGCTCCTCAGCCTTCTTGGGTTTGAGCTCGGATAAGGCCACCGCGCGCCAGTAGATGGCCCGGGTGTTGTCGAGTGTCGATTTGCTCTTGCGGCCGGACTCGAACAAATAGTCGACGGCCACGCCGATCTTTTCAGTCTGCAAGGCGCTCAGGCCCGCGGTGAACAAGGTCTCGCGCGTCTGCTCATAAGAGAGCCTCTTTTTGTAGTCGGTCAGCAAAGTCTGACCCAGCTTGAGGGCTTTTTCGTAGTCGCTGTTGAAGAACTCGAGGCGCATTATCTTGAAAATTGTCGAGGCCTGGAGCCCCGGCAGGCTCTGGGTGCGCTTGACGATGCTCTCGTACAGCTCCACCGCCTCGCGGTCCCTGTTCAGGCGCGTCAAGGCGTACGCGATGAGCAGGTCTGCCTTGAGGTGGAAGACGCCGTCTTCCTCTTTGGAAGCGGTCAAAAGCTCGATGGCGCCTTCCCAGTTGCGTCGGCTCGACAAGGTGATGCGCGCCTTTAGCCACCGAGCCTCCGCACCGATCTTCTTCTTGTCGCTGTCCAGCAGGGGTTCGATGGTGCGTAGGCCATCGTCGTAGGCGCGCTTTTTTTTGAGCCGGGCTGCGCGATCGAGGCGCTCTTTGGGGCTCCACTTGGGCGCCATGTCAGCCTCTGCGAGAGCGGTCTCGGCCTGGGTCATGATCCAGGCCTCCCGGGCGTCCTTGGCCAGAGGCTCGAGGAGCCGCTTGGCCGTGCGCTTATCGCCGGCTTTAAGCAGCGCCTTACCCCTTTTAAGGCGCAGCGCTTGAACTCTCTTGGAGCCCCGAGCCTTGGCGAGCGCCTTTTTGTAAGCGGCCGCGGCTTGTTTTGCGTCTGTCGTCGCCCACGCGTCGCCTCGCCTCTCGTGAAGGTCACAGAC
>JAABTR010000602.1 GCA_011389755.1 Deltaproteobacteria bacterium
GGCGCCGGCGGCCCGGTGCCGCGGGCCTCGGACGGCACCCCTCTCGTCTGTGATCGCTGCTTGAGCGAAGCGGCAAGGCCCGGCCGAATCGAGCGTATCGAGCCGGCGCCGCGGCCGGTGACACTGCGACGTCCGCCTTCTATTTGACTCGCCCCGAAGGCCCCCCGATAGTTACCGCTGATACGAGGTCCCCCGGTGCCGCGGGGGGCCAAAGCGATGGTTCGCGTCAGGAGCACAGCGATGAACAGATCCTCTTTTTTTACCCGCCTTTGTCCTCGCCGATGCGGGGGCGTCCTTTTTTTGGGTGCCTTGATTGCGGCGGTCGGTGCGTGCGGCAACGGCTGCCACCCTCCTTTGGGGCGCAGCGCTCCTGTCGAGGAGGCCCCGGCGCAGGCCGCTGTCTCGGTCGGCGCCGAGGCCCAGGAGGCTGAGGTCGGCGATGCGAAGCAGGTCGCGGCACAAACCGACGAGGTGGCCACCCATCGGCGCGAGCGCTTCGACGCGGTGCTGCCTTTTCACAGTAACCTCCATCGCGGTCATTTTCGGTCAGGGGGGCTGCTCATCGATCTGGGGACTCCTGCGCGGTTTGCAAACACCCTGGCCGACTGGCGAACCGGCTGGCGCGGTAATTTTCGAGACGGCGAGGTGACGTTCAGCTACGCGGAGCAGACCGCGGCGCGGCTGTATTTCGACACCGACGCCGGCGAAGAGGGGCCCGCCAAGATCGTGGTGCGGGCCCGCAACCTCGGCGGCTTTGAGGTGGGGGTTTATTTGGACGGGAAGCCCCTTGGAAACATCGAGCTTCCAAGCGATCGCTTCGGCCACGCCGCGGTCGATATTCCGCCTGGGCTGGATGGGGGCATGCACGAGCTGATGCTGCGGTCCAAGGGGCGCCGGCAGGCCCACGACGGGAAGCCGGCCTGTCTGGCCGTCGACTACGTGCGAATAGTATTTGGAGAGCCTAGCGACGGGCAGGTCTCGGCCTCGTACGACACCCTCGTCATGCCGGATCCAAAAGGCGGGGAGCCCGGCATCGTTTTGACCGCCGGAGAGTCTTTGTCGTTTCACGTGCCGGTGGACGAAAAGCTCAGCCTCCAGGGCCGTCACCGGTCGCGGACGAAGAACCTCTCGGCCTTTGAGGTGGCAGTGACTGTGGATGGGCGAGAGCCAAGGGTCGTTCATCGGGAGGATGCCGTGGGCCAGTCAGGCGGCAACTTCGGAGTGGACCTCGCAAAATGGGCCGGCGAGACAGCATCGCTGACGCTCCGGGCGACGGGCGGCGAGGTGATCTTCTCCGAGACAGGTCTGTACGCGCCGAAAGTGGAGCCGCTTGGGGGTAAAAAGGGCCGCGCGAAAAAAGCCCGCAACGTGGTCGTCGTGCTCATCGACACGCTGCGCGCAGACAAGCTCTCCACATACAACTCCGGCACGCGGGTGCTCACGCCCTACCTGGATCGCCTGGCAAAAGAGTCGGTGGTCTTCGAGCGGGCGCTTGCGCCGGAGAACTGGACAAAGCCCTCCGTGGCGAGCGCTTTGTCGGGTCTGTATCCGACCACACACACCGCAAAGGACGCCAAGGACAAGCTGCCCGAATCGGTCACTATGATCTCGGAGCACTTTGGCGACCTGGGCTTTGCCACGGCCGGTTTCGTGGCGAACGGGTACGTCTCGGATAAGTTCGGCTTCAAGCAGGGGTGGGACGTCTGGACGAATTATGTGCGGGAGGGGAAGCGCAACCGGGCCAAGTACGTTTTCGAGGACGCCATGGCCTGGTTGGACCGGCGACCCGTGGACAAGCCGTTTTTTTTGTACATTCACACCATCGATCCTCACGTGCCGTACATTCCGCCGCAAAAGTACCTGAGCATGTACGACGCGCAGCCCTACCAAGGGCCGGTGCGATCGACCAAGACCGCGGCCCTGCTCGGAGAGGTCAAGACGGGCAAGGTGAAGCTGAATGACCGGGATCGCGTCCGGCTCGAAGCGCTGTACGATGGGGAGATAAGCTATCACGACGACCAATTTGCCCGGCTTCACGAGAAGCTGGCCGAGCTCGAGCTGCTCGAAGACACCGTTATCGCGGTGCTTTCGGACCACGGCGAGGAGTTTTTTGAACACGGCTCAGTCGGGCACGG
>JAABTR010000603.1 GCA_011389755.1 Deltaproteobacteria bacterium
CTGCTCGAAGACACCGTTATCGCGGTGCTTTCGGACCACGGCGAGGAGTTTTTTGAACACGGCTCAGTCGGGCACGGCCACTCCCTTTACGAAGAGATGATTCACGTGCCGCTTATCATTCGGCCGCCGAGCGGCTCGTCGATCGAGCCCGGTCGCTGGCCGGGTGAGGTGAGCCTGGTGGACCTGGTGCCCACCGTGTGCGAGCTCACGGGGCATGAGCCGCCGGGCGGCACCGAGGGGCGCTCCTTGGTGCCCGTGCTCGAAAGAGAGGTTCAGCCTCATGGCCTCGCTGCCTCTTTCGCAGATTTTTTGTCCGGGCAGCTCAGCGTCCGCTTCGGACGCTACAAGGCGATCTACAAGGGGCTCTCAGCCGAGCTTTTTGACCTGCGGGAGGATCCCAAAGAGAGTCACAACCTCGCTGGCACGCGCCCCATCGCGCTGGCCGCGGCGCGGGACCTCCTCGGTCACCACCTGGGCCGCAACGTCGAGACCGAGGACGTCGCCGAAAAAAAATCTCTCCCGGCCGGCAAAGCCCCCAAAAAACGCCACAAAGCCCAAAAAACCCACATCGACCCGGAGACGAGAGAGCAGCTCAAGGCGCTGGGTTACATCGATGAGTGAGACCCAAGGTCAGCTCTTCTCTTCGTCATTCGTCTCGATTTCGGCTTGTACGAGCCGCCCGTCTTCGAGGATCTCCTCGATGCGGGCCTCGGCCGCGTCCAGCCGCCGCGCCCCCTCTTTCGAGAGCCGCACCCCCTGCTCGAATCGGCCCAGCGCCTCCTCCAAAGGGAGGCCCCCTTGCTCCAGATCGTGGACCACGTGCTCGAGCTGCTCGAGGATCTGCTCAAAGGTGTTTTCTTTTTCGGTCATCTCTTATCTCTCCTAGCGCAGCCGTGAATTTTGCACCCGAGCGGCCCCTTGGGGCCGCCAAGACGCTGCCCAGTATGCCCCACGGCGGGGGCCTGCGTCGAGGGGCGAGACCCATGGATTGGGAAGTGAATTTTATTGCAACCGGAAACATCCCGTCACGCTAAAAAAATTGACGCAAGGGCCCGAGATTAAAACCACAAAAGACCTTGACGGCGGCCTTTGGGGTTGGTATTGCGCAACACGAGGCGATTGACGTCTCGCATCTTCAGGGCGGGGTGCAAGTCCCCACCGGCGGTGGTCCCGAGCCGAATCGGGAGAGCCCGCGAGCGCTTTTGAAGGGTTTCAAGAGCGTTGATCTGGTCGAAAGCCAGAGCCGACGGTGAGAGTCCGGATGGAAGAAGATGCCGAGTGCCGAAAGTATTTA
>JAABTR010000604.1 GCA_011389755.1 Deltaproteobacteria bacterium
GAGGTCATGGCGATGATGATCCGCCACGGCAGCGGAATCGTGTGCCTGTGCCTGACCCGCGACCGCGTCGAAGAGCTCGCTCTGCCGCAGATGGTCGTGGACAACTCCGCGGTGAACCAGACCGCCTTCACGGTCAGCATCGAGGCAAGGACCGGCGTGACCACCGGTGTGAGCGCGGCCGACCGGGTCCGCACCATTCGGGTCGCCGTGGCAGACGACACCACGAAACACGATCTCGCGAGGCCGGGACATGTCTTCCCGCTGCGAGCCGCAAAAGGGGGCGTGTTCGAGCGCCGGGGGCACACCGAGGCCACCATCGAGCTCGCGCGCCTGGCCGGTTTTCACCCGGCTGGTGTCTTGTGCGAGCTCATGAACGACGACGGCACCATGGCCCGCGGCGACCAGGTGGAGCGCTTCGCCGTCGAAAACGGGCTGCCGGTGCTGTGCATTCAAGACATCGTCGACTACTTGACCCTCGCGGCGCAAGCCGATGTCACCGGTAGCGACGTTCAAGCCCCTCGCCCCGCCCCCGTCCGGCTCGCCGTTCAAGCGTAAGCTGCTTTTTTCCTTTTCTTGTATCCATCCCCGCGTCGATTAGACTTATCTCCGATCCGAAGAAATGACACACAACGGCGGGCGGCGGATGCTCTTTATCGACCTCATACGAAACGTCGCTCTCATCGTGGCCCTGGCCGCGGGCCTCGAGATGCTCGGTCGCACCCTGGAGAGGCGCCCGCGGACCTATCGCTGGATCGCTGCGCTTTTGTTCGGGGCCGTCGGCGTGCTGGGGATGATGACCCCTGTCAGCTTCGCTCCGGGCGTCATCTACGACGGGCGCTCCATCATCTTGACCCTGGCCGGCCTGTTTTGCGGTCCGGCGGCGGTCCTGGCCGCGATTGTGACGTCTTTGTACCGTCTCTATCTCGGCGGCGCGGGGGCGCTGGTCGGCGTGGCGGTGATCGTCGAGGCGACCCTCCTGGGCATGACGGTCCATTTCTTGCGAAGCCGCGACGAACGCTGGGTGGGCATAGCCGGGCTTTGGGGCCTTGGTTTTTTGGTCCACGCGATCATGATGGCGCTGCAGCTGCTGATACCGGGGATCGCGCCTTGGGAGCTGATGACGCGGGTCGGGGTGGCGGTGGTGTTTTTGTTCCCTCTGG
>JAABTR010000102.1 GCA_011389755.1 Deltaproteobacteria bacterium
CTCTGGGGGTCTCTTTTTTCGAAAAATTTGTCGAACTGGGCCGCCACCTGCTCGGGCAGACCGAGCTTGCGGGGCATGTCGGGATCGTACCATTCGACGAGGCCGCTTCCACCCTCATCGTCTTCGCCCTCGTCGTCGCCGAGGAGATCGACCATGCCCGGGATGTGCTCGCGCGCGCTCGCGTTGAGCTCGTCCGAGAGCGTATCGCGCAGTTTGATGAGATCCTCGGTGGGGACGTAGTAAAGAGCGTGTTTTTTAAAAAAAGAGGTGTCGCGTTCGTATTGAATCCAGTCGGCGTCCTCCCACTGCGCTTCGATGCGTTTCCCGATGGCGTCTTGGATCTGAGCGATGGCTCGCGCATCGGCGTCGTCGGAGCGGATGGCGATGACGAAGAAATCGGTGGAGCCGATTCGCCTCTCGCTCTCTTCGAGGGCTCGGACGCTCGGCGTGCCTTCGGGCAGCAAAGCGGCCAGATCCGTGACCACCCGCAGGTGTCTGCTGGCGAAGAAGCCGCAGACCACGGCGAGGGCGACAAAGAGGAAGAATAAGGTCCACGCTCTTTTAAAAGCGAGATCGACGTACGCGGTGACAAACCGGATCCAGAGCTTTTTCATGAATTCGAGGTTTCTTTCCTCTATGAGCGCTTGTCAAGCTTCGCGAAGCGCTCATGAGCGTCGAAGGCCATCAACGTTCCGGGGCGTTGCGTTCGTAGATGAGGCGCAGCCCTTCGAGAGTGAGGTTGGGTTCGACCCTCTCTATGGTCTTCGACTCAGAGGCGATGGTCCCGGCGAGGCCTCCCGTGGCGATGACCGCCACGTGTGATCCGCCTGTCAGCTCCTTGGCGAGCCTCTCCACCAAGCCGTCGACCAATGACACGTATCCGAACAGAACCCCGGACTGCATGCTCTCCACCGTGTTGCGTCCGATGGTGGCGCGCGGTATGGCGAGCTCGACCCGGGGGAGCTTGGCCGCCCGCTGCACCAATGCATCGAGGGCCGTGATGATGCCCGGAGTGATGGCTCCGCCGAGATACTCGCCTTTTTGAGAGAGGCAGTCGAAGGTGGTGGCCGTGCCGAAATCGACGACGATGCAGGGGCCGCCGATGGCGGCGAAAGCGGCGACGGCGTTGACCACGCGGTCGGCTCCCACCTCTCTGGGGCTTTCGTAGCGGATGGCCAGGCCGGTCTTGACGCCCGGGCCGACGACCAGCGGTTCGACGCCGAAGTAGCGCAAACAGGCCTTGCGCAGAGCGTGCACTGCGGGAGGCACCACCGAGGAGATGGCGACCGCGTCCACTTCCTTCATCTCGACCTGCGCCAGCTCGAATAGGCTCCTCAGAGCGAGCCCCCACTCGTCCGTCGTTCGTTCGCGGTCGGTGCGAAGGCGCCAGTGCCGCTCCAGAAGGTCGCCTCGATAAAGCCCAAGAACGGTGTGGGTGTTGCCGATGTCGACGACGCATAGCATCGGGTTTTACCTTTGTTTGATGGTGTTTTCGTACCAGGACAAAAAATCGGCCAGGTCCCGCCGCAGCCGCGAATCGACCTCCAGGAGGGTCACGTTGGCTCTTCTGTCGGACGTGGGATTGTACTGATAAACGAAGTTTCGATCATCGATAAAAAAGACGTACACCGGTTCCCCTGCCTCCCCCGGAGCTGGGGTCACGGTTCGCCCTGCCAGGACGTGGAGACGTGAACCGGGCCCAGCGGCAGGGATCTCCCCCGTGGTGAGCCGATCGCGCTCGCTGAGGTACTCGATGGCAATCTGTTCGCCTTTGACGCGGTAGTCGGCGACGAAGCGGACCTTGTTCGACAGCTCGACCTGGACGTCCTTGTTGGCGGCATAGCCGCGCTCTTCGAGGGCTTCTTCTATGATTTTAAAAGATTTACTCTCCTCGAGCGGCCGGGTGTCGAGCGGTGAAGACGATCGATGTCTTGCGCCGCAGGCTGAAAAAGCGAGACCGGAAAGGATGGCAGCCAAAAACATTCTTTTCATGGGAAACTCCGTGGGACTGTTCAAATCGCGGTGCGATGTCACGGTTTCGTACCGTACTCCCAGGCTCTCTCGAGCACCGCAGCCAGCGAGTAGCTCTTTGAACGAAGCTCACCTTCCACACGAGCGACATCTGTGCCCGCTCGCGGCTGGGGCGCGAAAACGCGCGGCGCCTCTTCGAGAGAAGAAGAGACCGAAAGGGGCTCTTTGCGCAGGGGCTCTTGGCTTTGACGCTTTTTACTAAAGCGGCCGGTCTTCGCGGCTTCTTCCTCCTGCTCTTTGTGAACCTGGGCCTCGGGAGGAAAGATCGAAGAGGTGTGAACCACCCGGGTCGGCTGATCTTCGGTATGCCGGTCGAGGTCGTCGAATGACTCCATCGATGGCAAAGAGTCGGTCTCGTCGTCGACGAACTCCACATCATCTTCCGATATTTCCTCGACGACCTCCTCCAGGGCTTCTTGGTGGGGAGCCTGGCTGGCGTCCTTGCGCACCTGGGAAATATCGGTGGCGGTGATTTTGGATTCTTCCAAAGTTTCTTCGTGGACGGGTTCCGGATCGGGCGCGAGAGGTGTTTTTCGGGTGAGCCCAGTGAGGCTTTGACGATTTCTTTGAACCCTCTCGAGCAGATTTTCGAGGCGATTGCGCCTTTGTTGTGACGTCATCATCGTTGGTTTCCCCTTCGCAGGCTCTCGAGTGCCGAGATGGGGGGCTCTCCTTTTTCGACGGCCGTCATCAGTCTCCGGACCGCCTTGGGGTTGCCTGCGAAAAACAAAGCCCGGTCGCTCTGTTGACCAAGAGGCAGCACCGTGAATTCATAGGGCCCCAGGCCGTGGAGGTACCCGGTCAGAAAACTCGACAGCAGCGCCTTGCCTCCCTTGGACTCCGGGATCTGAGAGGCCGTGGAGACGCTCAGGATGAGGGCGTCGCCCCAAAGCTCGACTTCGAGGTGACCGAGCCCGAGCGCGGCAATGGTCCCGCCAAGGTGGTCGGCGAGGATCTCGATGCCGGTGTCGCGATCCGACTTATGGAATTGTTTCGCGAGCGCTTCGCCGTGTTGTCTGCCCCACCCCTGAATGAGGTCGGCCAACTGAGGCGAAGGGGTCAACGCCTCCAGTATTTCAACGGGGAGGAGACTCAACCTCTCCCGGCGAGGAGACCGGATGGTTCCGTCTGATAGATCGAAGGTTACGAAATCTTTCGCATCGAAAGGCTTAGGCTCCATGATGTGAACGCTCTCTTTACAGGCCCTCATCAGGCGAGGTTTCGGCCAACATTGTTTCGAGTTTCTAGTATTCCTTTGTCGAGTTTAGTCGTCTCGGTGAGCGGGGTCAAATACGCTGTCCCCGAACTTCACGGGCGCGGCCGCCTTGGGCGGGGTGCGCCTCTCTTGGCGGGAGCTCTCTTGGTGCTCCTGCGGCGCAGGGCCGCCGCTGTCCACTCGTCGGCCTGGCCTCGCTCCTCCTCGGTCAGGGCTCCAAAGCCCATCAGCTGGGCGGCGTCGAGGGCGTAGTCGCGATCGAGCATTCTTCGAGCCCGCCTCGAGCCGTGCCCCTTTGCGAGACGCCGCTGGGCCAAAAGAAGCATGCGCGCTCCGGCGACGTGCCGCCGCGTAAAGCACATGGGGGCCAGGCAGTCCCGCAGGGCCTCGTCGAGGTGGGAAGAGACGTCCCCCTGGTCGTTTAAGAGAGGCTCGACAGTCGGCAGGCACACGCAGGCGATCATCAAGGGCTCGCTGGGCATATTGCCTCCAGCCACGTGAGCGTCGAGGGCCTCGAGCAGTCTCTTGTGGGACCGCATGGGACCGGATTCTTCGTCGCCAGACATAGACCAGCGCACGTGAGGCATGAGCAGCGGCAGAACGCCCATCTCGTGCAGTCTGCGTAAGCAGGCGGCGGCGTGGCCGGTGCGGAGAATCTTGAACAGCTCCTCGACGAGTCGGGCGGTCGGACAGGATTTCAAGAGGTGCGCCAGATCGCGCGCCGCGGCGACGGTCTCGTCGTCCATGTGCAGATCGTGCATGACCGCGAACTTGACCGCGCGGATGACCCGGACGGGGTCTTCTTGGAAACGCCGGACGGGGTCCCCGATGGTCCTCATCCTGCGCTGGGCGACGTCGTCGAGGCCGCCGACGAAGTCGTGTATCTCCCGACGGTCCACATCGTAGAAGAGCGCGTTGATGGTGAAGTCGCGCCTGACCGCGTCGTCGGCAGGTCCCCCGAAGAGATTCTCCGCGGCGTGTCTCTCGCTGATGTCGTCCTCGTTGGTGGCGCTGCGCCGAAAGGTCGCCACTTCAATGACCTTGCCGTCGCGAAAGAGCATGTGAGCCAGACGAAACCTGCGGCCGATGAGGCGGCAGTTTCTAAAGAGCTTTTTGACCTGGCCTGGCTGCGCGGAGGTGGCTACGTCGAAGTCCTTGGGCACTTTCCCAAGGAGCAGGTCTCGGACGCAGCCGCCGACGAGATAGGTCTCGTGGCCGAAGCGAGTGAGCCTGCGAACCACCTTGAGGGCGTCCTCGTCGAGCAGGGTGCTCGGAAAAGGATGGTGCGCGACTCGATGGGCGCAGGTCACATCGCCCGGCTGCGGCGAGACAAACGACGGCGTCGCCGTCACCAGCTCGATCTTCTCGGGATTCAGCCGTTCGATGGGATGGGTGTCAGCACAGGCCATGTCATCAAAAATCCAACCCCACGCCCAAGGAGATGTTGAGCTGATCGCCGACGTCGGTTTGAGTTTGGGTCTCATCAAAGCTCGCCCCTGTTGGAAGCGGGTAGGTTTGGTCGACGACGGAGGTCTCCCATTCTTTGGCCACGCCCCAGCCGAGCTCGGCTGTGATGGAGAGCACCTCGTAACCGAACCGCAGCCCGAGGAAAAGCTTGAGCCGCTCCAGGTTGGGCCCGGAAAGCCCCGTCATATTGTATCGGTCGCCGACGGGCGGCTCGAAAGTGGGTGGGTTGCCTTCCTCCCGGTAGACGAGGGGCTCCACCCGAACGATGGTCCACAGGTACTGAGCGCCGCCGTAAGGCGTCAAGGTGACCAACCCGCCGATGCCGAAGGGATAGGAGATTGAGCCGTCGACGCCCACGATGGTCATGTCGACGTCGGACTGACCCAGGACGCGGACCACGGACCCCCGCGCCGCGACGTCCGGCAGGCCGCCTCGCAAACCCTTTCGATATCCTTCGAACAGCGACCACTTCACGTCCATGCCGAGCGCCACGACCTCGGACTGGGCCAGGTAGTTGATGGTGCCGCCGATTTCGAATGACCACGGCAGCCCCTTGCGCATGTGGATCGTGGGCACGAACATGACCCCGGGGTAGGAATCGGCCGGCGCCGTTCCGGCCTTCCATCTGTAAGTCTCGGAGACGGGGATCGTCGTCAAGGTCCCCTCGAGCCCCAGGTAGAAACCGGAATAGCCCAAGGTCTCGGCCGGAGCCAGAATCTTGGGCGACAGTCCAAACGCATACTCGGCTAGAAACTTCTCGTACTCGGCGATTCGGGGGCTGCAACGCCCGAACGCGTCGCACTCGACGAAACGCCCGAGGGAAAGGTCGAGCCGGTTTGCGCGGGTCTGCGTCGGAGCGAAAGCTACTGCCAACGCCCCGAGCGCGAGAATCCATCTCATCGCCATCTGCCGCATTTGCGCTCCTCGTTGCCCTCGAGAAAGAGTGGCGCTAAAGTACCAAGCACACTCGGCAAGAGTCAAGCCGGAGACATTCGTCTTTTGACGTATCGCCGCCTCTGGGCTTCTTTTTTTGTCTCCTAAGGGCGAAAAACACTATGGCCGACGCCCCTTTTGCCGAATTTAGAATTTCATGTTTTTGAGGATGTGATCGTATCGGCCCTTGGGTTTGTCGTCCCGCTCTCTCGCCGCGCCTCCGCCCCTGTGAGGCCTCTTAGAGCCCGGCTCCATGCCCGGCGCAAAGGTCTGCTCCTCGATTTTGACCGGGATCGATATTTTGAGACCGAACCCTTCCACCTCCACGGCGGCGTCGCCTTTGGCCAGGCCGATGAAAGTGTCGTTGCCCTCTTTGAGCAGCATCTTTTCGTTCGATGGCGTAAGCTCCAGTATTCCGCTCAGTTTTTCGTCGCCGCAGTCGAGGGCGTGGCACTTGAGCGGCGCCGCGGAGCCCACCTTGAGTTCGAGCACCTTCGGGTCGCACTCGATGCTCTTGGGCAGGCAGACCTTGATGAAGGACTCTCCTTCGGTGCCGCCCGGAGACGTGACGACAATGGCGGCGGATCCGTTGCCGACGGGTCTGACGCGCCCCGAAGAGTCAACCTCGGCCACGGTCGGGTTTTCGCTGCGGTAGCTCAAGGGGACTTTCGGCACCTCGAGCCCGCGGATATCGAGCGCCTTGGCGCTGAGCTGCTCCGATTGGGCCGCGCGCCGAAAGTCGATGGTGGTGGGGTCCACCTCGATGGACCGGACCTCCTGGCCGCAGCCTAAGGCCAAGAAAAAGACAAATGAAAACAGAAGCACTTTTTTTAAAATACAGTCCCGCATGACGCCTCCTCGGAAGATGAACTCGATAAAAGCCTACTCGAGACCTGGGTCGCGATCAAAAACTAGGTTGCGTTGGGGTCAGGCGGGCAAAGGCGGCAGAGGCCCACGAGGTAGATCTCGTAGCTCTCGGTGCGGACCGAGCGAGGGCGGATGATCTTGTGCTTCTCGAACAGCCTGCGCACCTCCTCCCTGGCGGTCTCGAAGTCCTCGCCCTGGAAGATCTTTCCGACGAAGTGGCCTCCGGGGCGCAGGAGCTCCGCGCCGATCTCGAGGGCGCGGGCAAAGAGCTGGTAGGATCGCGTCTGGTCGACAAAGCGATGGCCGGAGGTCTTGGGAGCCATGTCGGAGATGACGGCGTCGAAACCCTCGGGGTCTCCGAGCGAACGGATCTGGGAGATGTCGAAGTCGAGCGCGTTGGCTTCAACGGTGGTGACGTGTCCGGGGAGGTTGATGGTCATGGGCGCGCGGTCGATGGCCACCACATGGCCGGCCGGGCCCACCTTGTTCGCGACGTAGAGGGTCCACGAGCCGGGCGCGGCCCCGAGATCGACCACCTTTTGATTTGGCTTGAACAGATGGACTTTCGTGTCGATCTCTTCGAGCTTGTAGATGGAACGCGCCGGGTATTTCTCTTTTTTTGCCCGGCGCGCGAAGTGATCTTGTTTTCGACGGCGACCGACCACGTCGGGCTACTTTTTGACTTTGACGGCGGGGAGGATCGTCACGAGGTTGTGTTTCCCGCCGGGGATGGGGCCTCGGACGAAGATCATGTTGTCGGCGGCGAAGACGCGCACGACCTCCACGTTCTGAACCGTGATCTTCTTGTTGCCCTTGTGTCCGGCCATCTTCTTGCCCTTCATCACGCGACCGGGGGTCATGTTTTGACCCAGCGACCCGCCGTGACGGTAAACTTCGTGAACGCCGTGAGTGGCTTTGGCGCCGCGGAACCCGTAGCGCTTCATGACGCCGGTAAAGCCCAGGCCCTTGCTCTTGCTGCTGATGTCGACTTTCATCCCCATCGCTAGGACGCTCGCGTCGAGCTGCTGGCCGACCTCGTACTGCGCGGCGACCTCATCACTGACGCGGAATTCACGCAAGTGGCGCGTGGGAGCCACGCCTGCTTTGTTGAAGTGACCCATCTCGGGGCGCTTGGCCTTGCGCTCTGGCTTCTCATCGAAGCCGAGCTGCAGCGCGACGTAGCCGTCCTTTTCGACGGTGCGCTTGGCCACGACCACGCAGGGGCCGACCTCGATGGCTGTCACGCCCACAAGCTCGCCGCTGGGGTTGAACACCTGGGTCATGCCGATCTTCTTGCCGAGAATTCCTGTTTCGAAGCTCATTTTCTTCTCTCCTCGCCGCATCGGACTTAAAGCGTCATACGGCCTTCATAGTACGAGGGCGTAGAATACGAATTTTAGTTTGGCTGTCAACGCGTTTCGGGCCCTCGCGAAAGCGGGGACGCGAGCCGCTTTTTGCGACCGTTTTGCCGCACGAGCCGTTAAGTCAGCGATTGCCGCGGCTTGCGTGTCCTCGCGGCGCTCGATATTAAAGTAGGAATTGCTTCTGGGCTCAAGGCGCGGTAGGTCAAACCGGTAAAGGCTGAAGAAGCTCGAGTTTCGGGTTTCGTTACAAGTCTTCGTAAACCTCGCCTATACGCTTGGCGAGGCGCGAGTCTGCCGCGCGTTGTTCTCGGCGAGGCTCGATTTGAAATGTTCGACTGGAGGATATCAAATGGCACATCTCGTCCCCTTTCACGGCGGAATGGATAAACCGGTCAACCGGTTCGTTCCTAAAAATGAGGAAGAAAACTTCAAGACAAACGCGCGAAATCTGCCGCGCATCATCGTCAAAGACGCCGACAGGTCCACGGTGGAGCGCATCGCCGACGGCGTGCTCACTCCGCTGACCGGTTTCATGGACCAGGCGACCTTCAATCGCGTCCTTGACGAGATGGTCATCGAGCGGGGCGGCAAGAACTACGTGTGGGGCATCCCGCTGTCGCTTCCGGTCAGCGACGAGGAAAAAGGCGCACTGACCTTGGGCCGACCCGCCGCGCTGGTCCTCGAAGACGGCGAGCTGCTCGGCGTCATCGAGGTGTCCTCAATCTTCGACTGGGACAAAAAGCACTACAACACAAAGGTCTACGGCACCGAGCGCGAGGATCATCCCGGAGCGCGGATCGCGAGCGGCGATCCCCGCACCGCGCTCGTGGGCGGCGACATCCGCGTCCTGCGCCGCGAGGGAAACCCGGCCATCGAGGCCTACGTCTTCTCCCCCGATGAGACCCGCGAAATGATCGCCAAGCACAAGTGGGAGCGCGTGGTGGCCTTCCAGACGCGCAACCCGCTGCACCGTGCCCATGAGTACGCCCTGGTGTACGCCATCGAAAAGCTCACCGCCGACGGGAACTTCGCCGGGGTGGTGCTCAACCCGCTGGTGGGAGAGACCAAGGGCGACGACGTGGACGCGGCGACCCGGATGCGCTGCTACGAGACCCTCCGCGAAAAGCGGCTCCTCGGCCAGGGCGACAAAAACGAGAAGCTGTGGGCCGAAAAGGGGTACGATCTCAACGACCAGTTCGAGCTTTGGGCCCTCGACATCAAGATGTTTTACGGCGGCCCTCGCGAGGCGATCATGCACGCCATCTACCGGCAGAACTTCGGTTTCACCGACATCGTGATCGGCCGCAAGCACGCCGACGCCCCCTTTGACGACGGTTCGGCAATCTGGGGTGACTTCGACGCCCAGGAGATCTTCGACCACCTGCCGGGCGAGCTCCACATAGAGCCTTGCAAGGTCGGCTTCGCGGCTTTTTACGAGTCGATGGGGCGCGTGGATCTCATGTCGGATCACCCGGATGAGAAGCCGGTCTTCATCTCGGGCAAGAAGGTCCGAGAGCAGCTTTCAAGCGGGGAGAAACCCGATCCGCGCATCCTGCGCCCCGAGATCGCCGAGATCCTCATCGAGAAGATGGCGGCGAGCTGAGCCCCCTTTCGCAAAAAGAGCCCAATTAACGAATTATTT